>NZ_SUEG01000046.1:0-20027 GCF_005063415.1 Mesorhizobium sp. | reverse complement strand
GTCGGCGCCCGGGTTGCGGCTCTGGTCGACGAGGCCGGGTGGGCCGAACGGGTTGCCGTTCCAACAGACCATCTCGCCGTTCTGCCGGACGATATCAGCTTCGTCGCCGCCGCCACCGTTCCGGTTGCAGGCACGACCGCGTTGCGGACTCTGCGCCTCGGCGGAGACCTGGCCGGCCGGCGGGTCCTGATTACCGGCGCAAGCGGCGCGGTCGGCCGTTTCCAGATCCAGATCGCCCGCCAGCAAGGCGCGTCGGTGACGGCGGTCGCCGCCGCCCGGCATGCCGAAGATCTCCGCGACCTGGGAGCCGAGCGGGTGGTCGAAACGATCGAGCTCGCCGAAGGGCTGTTCTCGCTGATTACCGAATCGGTCGGCGGCGACAGCCTTGCCCACGCCATCGAACGGGTGGCGCCCGGCGGGACCGTGGTCATGTTCGGCTCGAGCAGCGGCGAACTCACGCCCATCGGATTCCGCCAGTTCGTGCCGGGCCACGAAGGCGCGCGGCTGCAGACCTTCGCCTACTACGCTTCCGGCCCGGAGGCTGGCGCCGACCTCGGCTCGCTGCTCGCGCTGATCGCAGCCAGCCGGCTCGAAACACGCGTGGTCCTGACCGTACCATGGCGGGACGTCAGCCAGGCCCTCGACGCGCTGCGGCAGCGCAGCATCAGCGGCAAGGCCGTGCTTACCATGACGCAATGAGCAGGCGCGGCCGCCGGACGGGACGGTGTTCTGTTCGCAAGGCTGCTACGGCAACTTGAGCACATCCGCGATTGCCCGTTGAAGCCCGGCCCGGCTTCCGCTAAGAAGCCGTGGCTGGCCGGTTTACCGGCTGGTTCGTTTTGGGATCACCGATCCTGAAGGCACCCGTAGCTCAGCTGGATAGAGCGCTGCCCTCCGAAGGCAGAGGTCACAGGTTCGAATCCTGTCGGGTGCGCCATATTTTTCAAAGACTTACGCTATCGTCTCGCCATAATCGGGCAACCCAAACTCACCATATACTAGCAAGCGCTGGCGTAGTTTCGGCTCGGATTGCCCGATCGTCGACGAACTAGTTGGACAACACATGGCCCAGTGAAGCTAGCTTTGTAGCGGTGCTGTCGCTCGCCTGCGCCTCCGGTGGCGTCTCGCTGCCGACGTCAATTCCAACAATCGACCGCCGCGGGGTCGTCGCGCTTGTGACCCCTACAAAATAAGTTCGATCATAGAGGCATAGTGAGCGGACGACCGACAAACCGCTGTGCGGCAAGGCCACGCATGAGAATCACAAAAATGTAAATCCGAGGGAAGGTGCCCGTGACTTCGACCCGGTAGCCTGTTGTTGCTGAGCGTCCGAACGCTCAATTTCGACAAAAGGACTGAACCATGAAACACACCCTCGGATATGCTTTGATTGTCTTCGCGGCAATGACCGGTGCCGCCAACAGCGGCACGAACTCGGCAAGCCCTCGCATCGGCGAGGTCTTGCACAGTCACGGATCGACGGGCGAAACTACGAAATCGGCATCCAACCCTGAAATATCTTCCCAAGTGCTCGACAATGACGATATCGAGAAAACCGATTCCCCCTATAACCGAGTCGAAGCTGTGAGCCCCTCATCGTGGCAGGGCGGGAGCCCCCGCCAGCGCGCCAGTTGGGCGGGCCGGTAGCAAGACCAACACCGCAGCTCCGCATCTTCCCACGGAGCCAGGGCAGGGCAAACCAACCGGAAGCACTGCCGGCTGGTTTGCCCTTTCGCTCAAGCGATATGAACCATCCGTCTAAGTGATTAACCTCGAGTTACAGTTTACGCGGGAACTCCGTTTCCACGATTAAGCCGGGCCTATTGTCCTTCACGGAAATTGTCGCGCCATGAATGTCCGATATCGCCTTGACCAGACTGAGACCGAGCCCTGTCCCTTCGGTGGTCCGGCTCTTTTCTAAGCGATAGAAGCGTTTGAACACCTTTTGCCGCTCCGCCGCCGGGATGCCCGGTCCGTTGTCGCTGACGACGATTGCACAGCGATTCGCCTGCGTCGTGACACCGATCGCAATCCGAGACCCTCGTTGTGTGTGGCGCATTGCGTTGACGATAAGGTTCACGCACATCTGCTTCAGCAGATCGGCATCGCCCCATATGAATGAGGCCGTGTTTCGGCTGTCATTGGACAGAACCAGCGAACGCTCGGCGTCTTCCACGATGTGACTATAGATATCGTAGATTTCGGCGACCAGTTCCGAAATGTTCACCTTCGCAAATCGGGAACGGCGTGCGCCGGACTCGATCTGCGAGATGCGCAGCAAGCCCTCGAACGTGCCGGCTATATGCGAGACTTCGCTCATCGCTTTTTCGATCAGGGATCTCGTGGCCGTTTGGTCTTTGCTTTCGGAAGCAGCCTCAAGCGTTAGAAACAGCCGGCCGACCGGCGTCTTGAGGTCGTGAGCGATGTCGGTCGTTACCTGCGTCATCGCCGCGACACTAGCCTGTAGCTGTGCCAGCGCGATATTGACCTCAGTCGCCAGCACGTCGATGTCATCGGTGCGCAAGGAGACCGGCAAGCGGGTAGCGAGATCGCCGGCGCCAACGGACTTCATAGCATCCGAGAGTCGGGCGATGCGCCGTCGCGTGCGGAACGCCAAAACTGCGCCCGCGCCGAGACCTCCAGCAAGCACGATCGCCGTTGCCCAGCCGAAGCTGATAAGCGCAATGCTGCGCAAGCGATTGGTGTCGTCATAGCTTACCCCGACGGTCAGATCGTAGCCGTCCAGGTTCTTGCGGTAGAGCCTGTAGTTATTGGGCGCCGCCTCGTGGCTTGTCGGTGCGCGCGTGGAAAATCCCGGCGGCACGGTGGAAACATCAATGTTGCCAGCCAGGAAGTCGCCTTCGGGATCCTTCAGTGCGTAAAGCGTCTCCTGTCCCCTGATTGCGGGACCGTGGCTTCGGATCATGGCGGCAGCGCCGTCGACACCGCTCGCTTCATAGGTGGAAGAAATCTCCCGGAACCGCTCCATCACATGGGAATCCAGCCGCTCGTAAAGATAGGCGGCGATCATGTTGTAAGCGACGAAATTGGCCCCCAAGAACGAGAACAGAAACAGGGAGATGTAGAACGCGGCAAGTCGGATTGACGTGCTTCTGGCGATACTAGCGTTGGCCATGAATAGTGTAGCCGGTATTGCGTGTATTGCGCAGGAGCGGAACATCGAATGGTTTGTCGATCTTCGCCCGCAGTCGGCTGATATGGGTTTCCACCACGGTGCTTTGCGGGTCGAAGTTGAAGTTCCAGATCCGCTCAAGGAGCATGGTCTTCGTCAGTATTCGGCCTTCGTTACGCATCAGCAGTTCAAGCAGCGCGAATTCTCGAGGGAGCAATTCGATCGTCTTTCCGCCGCGGGTGGCGAGGCGGCTGAAGAGATCCAGTTCCAGATCAGCCACCTTCAGCTTTGCCTTTTCGGCGGTGATCGGAGGGCGCCTTTGCAGAGCATTGATCCGAGCCAGGAGTTCGGAGAATGCAAAGGGCTTGATCAAGTAATCGTCCGCACCTGCCTCCAATCCTTCAACTCGATCGTTGACACCGCCTACGGCCGTTAGGAAGATCACTGGCACCTTTCCGCCAGCGCCTCGAAGACCCCGCACGAGCGACAAGCCATCGAGGCCAGGGAGCATCCGATCCACAATTGCGACGTCATAGGGTTCGCGCAGTCCGACAAGCAAAGCATCGCGCCCGTCTGTCAGGACATCGATCACATGGCCGGAAGAGCTCAGTCCATTTTCGATGTAACGGCTGATTTGTTCGTCGTCTTCGACTAGAAGAATTTTCATAATAGCAATCTCTCATCTGGCCTGGCGCGCCAAGCGTTGATGACCTTTTATCCTTTGCTTCTGTCAGCGATGCGGACGAAGCGATATCTCAGTGGGGCTTTGCCTGGCTCGGCGCCATTGGCCGGTGACGCAGTTTTTCCATCAGCCAGGTACTGGGTTTTGCTGTCTCAACATCCATAGACTGGATCGACAACACGGTTTGCAAGCGAAAGCGCCTTGCAGCTTTCACGAATATTGACCACTTGTAGCGTCATTTTGGCGTCTCCCTTCATTGTGCCACAAGTCCAGCAAAGGCTGATCCGCGGCGCTCATCACCTCGCAAGCGATCGCGCCGGGATCGCTTGCGAGAGCAGTCAGTTGGGCTGCGGATTGATATTCAACCCGCGGCGCTGGTCCGGGTCACTTGATGCCGGTGACCGTGATGCGTCCATTGACGCGGTCGGCAGTGAACTCGATCGCCTGACCCTTTTTGGCCTTGTCGAGCAGGCCCTGCTCCGCGACGACGAACACCATCGTCATTGCGGGCATGTCGAGATTGGTCAGCGGCCCATGCTTGATCGTCAGCTTCTGCTGTTTGGCGTCGACCTTGATGACTTCGCCCTTCACGTATTCCTGCGCAAGCGCGCTCCCGCCGATGGCGAGCGCGAGCGCCAGTGTCGAGAGTGTCTTTACCAATAGTGTCATGATTGCTTCCTTTGCGTTTGGGGTCAGTTGGCGACGCTGATGTCGCCCTTCATGCCGGAATCGTAGTGACCCGGCACAAGGCAGCCGAAACCGAAATCGCCGGCATTGGCGAACGTCCAGATGATCTCGCCTCTGGCGCCGGGCGCCAGCCGGATCGCGTTGGGATCGGCGTGCTCCATGTCGGGGAACTTCTCCATCAACGCCTTGTGCTCCATGATGCCGTCATGGGCGTCCATAACGAACTCGTGGTCGACTTGGCCTTTGTTGACGAACTTCAGGCGAACGGTCTCGCCCTTCCTCACCTTGAGGACCGCCGGCTGGAACAACATTTTTCCATCGTCCTTCTCCGACATGGAGATGTTGATAGTCCGCTTTGCCTTGCTCGCCTCGCCAGGAGTGCCGATCGGCATGGTGGCGGCTTTGTCGCCATGGCCTCCGGCGTGGCTTCCACTGGCAAGAGCTGCTCCGGAACTGAGCGCCATCAAAACGGCCGCTGCGATCATATGTTTCATGCTGCACTTTCTCTCATTCTTGAGGTTGAGGGTGTCGGTTTCTCATCCCTGTTTGCCGTGACCGCCGTGCGTTGCCGGGGCCATCGTTCTTGCGTCGCCTGACTTTGTCGGAGCGGGGACATCCCCTTTCCACTCGTAGGCAACGGTTCCCTCCGGGTGCTGGTACCATCCCGGATCGGCGTAATCGTTCGGTGCAAGGCCCTCGCGAACCTTTACGACCGAGAACATGGAGCCCATCTCGATCGGGCCGAATTGCCCCCAGCCATCCATCATCTTGATGGTGTTGTCGGGCAGCGGCATTTCCATTTCGCCCATATCGGCCATGCCGCGATTGCCCATCGGCATATATTCCGGCTGAACTTTTCGGATCTTCTCGGCAAGTCTTGTCTTATCGACGCCAATGAACGTGGGCACGTCGTGGCCCATGGCATTCATGGTGTGGTGCGATTTATGGCAGTGGATTGCCCAGTCGCCCTCGTATTTGGCGTTGAACTCGTAGGCCCGCATGGCGCCGACGGGAATGTCGATCGACACCTCCGGCCAACGCGCCTCCGGGCGGACCCAGCCGCCATCGGTGCAGGTCACCTCGAAGTCGTAGCCGTGCATGTGGATCGGGTGGTTGGTCATTGTTAGATTGCCGACCCTGACGCGCACTTTGTCGTTCTTCGATACAACCAGGGGGCTTACGCCTGGAAAAATGCGGCTATTCCAGCACCACAGGTTGAAGTCAGTCATCTCCATGACCTTCGGGACATAGGATCCGGGTTCAATGTCGTAGGCGTTGAGGAGGAAGACAAAGTCTCGATCGACCCGCATGTATTTCGGGTCTTTAGGATGGATGACGAAGAAACCCATCATGCCCATGGCCATCTGGACCATCTCGTCGGCATGTGGGTGGTACATGAACGTCCCGCTCTTCACGAGATCGAACTCATAGACGAAGGTCTTGCCGGGCTGAATGTGCGGCTGGGTGAGACCGCCGACGCCGTCCATGCCGCTCGGCAGGATCATTCCATGCCAGTGGATGGTGGTATGCTCTGGGAGCTTGTTGGTCACGAAAATGCGGACCCTGTCGCCCTCGACCGCCTCAATTGTCGGCCCGGGCGACTGACCGTTGTAGCCCCAGAGATAGGCAGTCATGCCAGGCGCCATCTCGCGCTCAACCGGCTCGGCGACCAGATGGAACTCCTTCACGCCGTTGTTCATGCGATGCGGCAGTGTCCAGCCGTTGAGCGTAACCACCGGCTGGTAGTCCGGCCCACTGCTCGGGAAGATCGGGGGCTGCATGTCGGGGGATTCCATGATCGCAGCATCGGGCAACCCCATCGCGGACGTTTTGGTCCACGCCGTGGCGCCGGCGAGGAGGGCTCCCGCGCCTAGTAACTGACGTCTTGAAAGCATTTTGTTCTCCTTGAGTGTCAGTGGCCTTCGGCGCCTGCTTCGGCTGCGGCTGGTGCGTCTCCACCTCCAGATGAGCTTGTGCCGCCACCATGGATGGCGGTTCCGAGATTGACGTCGGCCAGCCAGAAATTGCGCTTGGCGTTGAGGGAAAGCATGATCGAGCCGATTTTCGCGCGCGTATCCGCCAGCAGTTCGAACGTGTTGGTAATCATGCCATTGTAGGTGAGGACCGATTCCGCCTCGATCTTTGTTCGCAGCGGCACGACACTGTTCCGATAGTGCCGAGCAATGTCGTAGGTCGAACGGTAAGCGTCATAAGCCGACCTGGCTTCCGACCGGACGTTGACAGCCTTCTCCGCCATCCGGTTTGCGGCTTGCATGTAGGCAAGCTCGGCCTTGCGCATGCGTGCCTTGCCTGTATCGAAAATCGGAATGACGAATTCGAGCTCCAGAGTGGGCGAGACACTCGTCTCCGTTCCGCCGCCCTCCTCCGACTCCTCGCGTTCCACCTCCACGCCAGACAGGAGTTCCAGGTCGCTGACGTAGCGCGTCGCCTCGGTCAGGCCGTAGGATTTCGCCAACGCTTCCAGCTCGAGCTTCGCGATCTCAAGGTCGACGCGATTTTTTAGCGCCTCCGCCTCGATTGCGCGTTTGGCCTTAGCGCCCTTCGGCAGAGCCGGAAGCTTATTGGGAACGGAATAATCGATATCTGGTCCCCAAAGGCCCATCAGGCGGGTGAGCTCTTCCTTGGCAGTCCGGGCCGCGAGACGGGCCTCCGCTGCCTGGCCCACGATCTCGGCATAAAAGACATGCTCGCGGGCTTGGCCGGTTTTTGTGAAAGCGCCGGTCTCCCCCAGTTTTTGAGCGAGTTCGGACGCAGCATCGGCGGCGGCTTGCGCCTGGCTGAGATAGGAGACGCTTTCCTGGGCCGATACAGCATTGATCCACGCCCGCCGTGTGTCGGCTGCCAGCCGTAGGGTTTCTTCGGCGGCGCGGAGTTGGGCCTGGCGAAAACGCGCATCCGCGACTGCGACGCGCCGATGACGGGTCGTTAGCGCAAGGATGTTGCCGACCACCGCTCCTTCAATCGTCCGCACGGGATCGACGCCGATCATGCCGACCGAGATCGTCGGATTGACGAGCATCGTTTCCTGCCAGACGTCAGCAGCCGACAGTCCGATTTCAGCATAGGCCGCCTGCAGGCCCTTGTTATTGAACAGCGCGACCTGCGCCGCTGTGTCCGGATCGATCGTCTTTTTCTGGACAAGACCCTTCACGCGCTGAGACACCGTCCGCGCTTCCTCGCTGGACTGCACCCAAACGGTTTTCTTTCCAGTCACAGATCCGGTCCGCGCGGCCATGCTGGCAAGGCCTGCCATTGGACTGGAAGTGCCATCCACTGAGGCTGTGGTCGTGCATCCGGCAACCACGAGCGGCAGCAAACCGATCGCGAGCAGCTTTCTAATACGGCCGCTCATGAGCCAGCGCCGTTGTTTGTCGGAGAAAGCTCGTCATTGAGACGCCGCCAATTCTGCGGATCCACCGGCTCGCGGTGGCGATAGTCGGCGATGACCGGGTGGTAGTGCGCATCACGGACGCCCATTACGGGATCGGCCGGATTGAAGGCAGGAAGGACGTCTGGCGGCGTGGTTGCCGCGCATCCAGCAACCAATAGCGATGCGAGCATCGCGGAGCTTGCGATTTTCATTATATACCTGAAGCTTGACGTATGCGTTTGGCCGCGCGGAAACGGATTCCCGGCGCTGCGCGCGAACGCCCGAAAGGGCGGCGTCAGTTCAGATGTGTCTGGGGGGTCTTATGAGCGCTTTATATTCGCCGAGCGGCAAAGTGACGGCAATGACGGGCGCAAAGCAGCGGGAGACCACATGCTCCAACTCGGGACAATCGACTGGCACCGCATGTGCCGGCGCGCAATGGACTTCACAGCTCTTGTCGGCGGATTGCTTGTCGCCGTGCTGATGCTCAGACGTGTCCGCGTCATTCCCGGTGGCGCCGTGATGGCCCATGTCACGTGCAGGTGTCTCGCCCTGGAGATCCGCGCTGGCGTGAAAACCCGTAGCATTGGCCGTGGCAAACAAGCCAGGCTGGAGAGCCGACATGACCAGGAATACGACCGCCAGCAGAGCGCGGAGCGGTACGCTTCCTAGGATCGCGATTCGACCAACAGTCCTCATCGGCCCTTCCCACAATTGTTCGGCTGAGTTGTCAAGGCCGCCTTCGACGAGTTTGCTGCAGTGCAACCAAAAGTGAAGATGGTTGCACGGACGGTATGGCTCGAAGCCGCCATGCGCCACAAAATTTTTCATACATTTTTGTATGGCCCGTTTATGGCTCATGCCCAAATGAACGCGACTGTGCTGCAATTCCGCGATTCGGCTTAGGTCAGGCTCAGCACCGCTCCGGCAACAAGCAAATAACGCGAAACCTTCGCGAGAGCGACAAAGCTCCACAGCGGCTTGCGCATAACCCCAGCCACCATGGTCAGCGGATCGCCGATGATCGGCATCCAGCTCAACAAGAGCGACCATCTTCAATAACGGCAATACCAGTTCGTTGCCCGGTTGAGCGTCGCAGGACGCAGAGAAACCAGGACTGTCCCGCAAGCGTTCAATCCCTCGACCAAGACCCCAGTTTGCCGGCGCACCCAGGACGTTGCCCATGCTGGCGACAAAAACCAGCGTTGCGGGCGAGAAGGAACCGGTAACGAGGAATACCGCAAGCGCGGCCTCCGATTGTGCCGGAAGGATGGTCGCCGCGGCGAAGGCAACAGCAAACAGACCGCCGTGTACGGCAAAGACTTCCATCTACTCGTCGCTTTGCGGAGTAGGCGTCAGGGTTGCACATCGATTACGACCATCAGTCCGCCGCCGCCCTTCTCTTCGACGTTGTTGTTGGTTGTATGATGCCCGATATGGCAATGGATCAACCATTTTCCGGGCCGACGTGCCTGCCAGACTACATCGTAGGGTTGCCCTGGTCCGACGTTGACCGTGTCGGCAAGGAATCGTGCCGACTCCGGGATAGTCCCGCCGTCGCGGGCGACAACTTCGAAGGGACCGCCGTGGATGTGCATCGGGTGGATAAACCCATCATTGGTGCCAATGAAGCGCACTTTCAGAGTTTCACCGACCTTCATCCTGATCGTGTCGGTTGACGGATAGGCGCGGCCAGGCGGCGCATGCCGAAGACTGCCCGAGCGACATGCTCAAGCCAAAATCGCCCGCGTTAGGCGACGGACCTAACGGGTTCGAACGCGACATCGAGAACCGCGTCGAGCTGCCGGTCCATGAAACGCTCCGGTACGCTCTTTACCAGCAAGTTGCGAAGGGGGACGACAAGCGGGTTCTGCCATTGCGCGACTTTGGCATAGAGGCGCGATTCAGCCGCGACCCTATGCGCCCTGTCGAGACGACGCTTGTCATATTCGCGGAGGGCCTCGTCGGCTGGAAGCCGACCGAACAACGCTGTAAGAACTGCCGCGGCAAGTCCAGCTCCTTGCCCTAGATCGGGTGTCACGGCATGCGCGGCGTCGCCAAGCAAAACCGCATTTCCGCGCGTAAACGAGGGCATCGGATCGAGATCGAGTATATCCGTCCAGATCAGCGAGTCCGCCGGTGTCCGATCGAGGACCTCAGGGACGGGATCGTGAAAGCCGGAAAACATCGCCTTCACTCCGGCAAGATCGGCCTGAGCCAGCTTGGGGTCGTGTAGGCGCTCGGCGCCGCAGCACGCAAACCAGTAGACCCTTTCGCCGGGAATCGCGGCCAGCCCGATGCGTTTGCCGGCCCCCCAGCTCTCGGTAAGACGCGCAGGGTCCATTCCCTGGGGGAGACCGGGCGAGATGGCGCGCCAGCAGGCGTAGCGGGCGAAATGCTCGCGCGACTCTGGAAAGAGTGCCCTACGAACAGCGGAGTGAATGCCATCGCAAGCGAGCACCAGCTCGCTTTCCACTATCTCCCCATCCGCGAAGTGCAGGACGATTTTGTCGCCGACCTGGCGGGCATCCACGCATTCCATGTCGGTGCGAATAATAGAGCGCGGCAGCTCCGTAAGAAGCGCCCGATGGAGATCGCCGCGGTGCAGCACGGCCATACTGAGGTGACCATATCGCTGGCTGAAGCGCTGAAAATCCGTCGATTGAAGGACTTGTCCTTCGTCGTCGAGAAGATCGAGTCTGTGTATCGGCTGCGCCTCGGCAACAACCGTTTCGTAGAGCCCGAGTACACGAAGGGCACGAAGCGCATTAGCGCTAAGACTGAGGCCCGCACCCAGAGGCTTTAGTTCGCTCGCCTGCTCGTAAATCTCGGTCTCCCATCCGAGGAGTCGCAGTCCCTTGGCAACTGCAAGTCCGGCGATTCCTGCGCCAATGATGACTGCGCGCATGTTCGTGGTCCTTCGCCTTCTTCACGCGGGAACACTTTGCGACATCAAATTGTTCCCGGCGAAAGGCAGGTGAAACACGCCACACGCTTTCTCCAATTTCGCTCGAAGTGAGTTCTGCCGGGCCGAGCCAGGCTGGATGTGCTCGAGATTGCCAGGGCATGGTCAGAGGGCGGGCGATCCATTGCCGGTCCGCTGCCACGGGCATTTTGGTGCGGGATCTCGGAGAGGTGGCTCATTGATCCGTAGCTGATGAACTCTCTCTACGAGATCGAGCTAGTTCAGGATCTGGGTAAGGAACAGTTTGCTGCGCCGGTGACGTGGATGCGAGAAGAATTCCGAGGGCGTGTTCATCTCAACGATCTCGCCCTGGTCCATGAAGACGACGCGGTCGGCGATCTGGCGGGCAAATCCCATCTCGTGCGTGACACACAGCATGGTCATGCCATCCCCAGCCAGCGCGATCATGGTGTCGAGCACTTCTTTGACCATTTCCGGATCGAGTGCCGACGTCGGCTCGTCGAAGAGCATGATTTTCGGGCTCATACAGAGCGCGCGCGCGATCGCAACCCGCTGCTGCTGACCGCCTGAAAGCTGGCCGGGATATTTGTGCGCCTGGTCCGGAATCTTCACCCGTTCCAGATAATGCATGGCGGTCTGCTCGGCTTGCGCGCGCCGCATCCTGCGCACCCAGATCGGCGCCAGCGTCAGGTTCTCCAGAATGGTCAGGTGCGGGAACAGGTTGAAATGCTGGAACACCATGCCGATGTCGCGGCGAATTAGGTCTATCTTCTTCAAATCATTGGTGAGTTCGACGCCGTCGACGACGATCTGTCCCTGCTGGTGCTCCTCCAGCCGGTTGATGCAACGGATGATGGTCGACTTGCCCGAGCCCGAGGGCCCGCAGATCACCAGCTTTTCGCCGCGAAGGACCGTCAGGTCGATGTCCTTCAGGACATGGAAGTTCCCGTACCACTTGTTCATCCCGATCATTTCGATTGCCGGCGGATCACTGGGATCGGGCATGGGCGGAACGCGCTTGGCGGCGGACGATAACATCACAACATTTCCTAGTGAGCGGTGGGGCCGCGCCGCTCCAGGAAGTCGGCGAAGCGGGCGAATGAGAACGAGAGTGCGAAGAAGATCGCCCCGATAAACAGGAACGTCTCGGCCGCTGGCGATGGCCAGTCCGGGTCGGCCAGCGCCGCTTTACCGGAGCTGATCAGGTCGAACAGACCGACCACCAGGACAAGGCTGGTGTTCTTGATCATGACGATGATGGTGTTGGCGAGCGCCGGGATGGCCACCCGGATCGCCTGCGGCAGGATCACCAGATATTGCGTGCGCCAGAAGGGCAGGCCAACCGCAGCCGCGGCCTCGTACTGGCCATTCGGAATGGCCTGCAGGCCGCCGCGGATCACCTCGGCGAGATAAGCCGCGGCGAAAATGGTGAGCGCGACCAGCGCGCGCACGAACTTGTCAGGCAAGAGGGCCTCGGGCAGGAACAGCGGCATCATGATCGACGCTACGAACAGGATTGAGAGGAGCGGTAGTCCGCGCACCGATTCTATCAGGACTACAGCGCCGATGCGTATCGTGGGCATGGTCGAGCGCCTGGCCAGCGCCAAGAGGATGCCGACGGGGAAGGCGACGCCGATGGCAACAACGGTGAGGATGAGTGTCACCGGCAGGCCGCCCCAGGACGAGGTCGGAACCTCGGCTAGGCCGAAACCGCCGGCCATCAGCCAGAAGATCAACACGAGCGCCGCCACCCAGAGCGCTGCCAGCCGCGGAGCCCAGCTGGCGGGCCGCACCGACCAGGCAAGCAGCGCCAGGATGAGCACGCAGACGATGGCGGGGCGCCAGCGTTCGTCGAGCGGATAGATGCCGAACAGCAACTGCCCGGACTTGGCGTAGATGAAGCTCCAGCACGCTCCGGTGGCCACCCGGCACGCGCGTGGACTGGGGTCGAACAGCACGGCGTCGATTACCAGCCAGTGCAGCATCGGCGGCACCGTCGTGACGAGCAGAACGCCGAACAACAGCGTCAGGACGGCATTGAGCGGCGTGCCGAACAGGAGAATGGCTGACCGCCGCAAAGCGCCGAAGCGGATCTGTCCTGGCATTGGCTCGGCCGGAAGGGGAAGAGACAGGGCCTTCATGGTTCAGCGCTCCACGATGGCGATGCGACGGTTGTACCAATTGGCCGCGCTCGAGAGGCTCAGGTTGAGGGCGAGATAGACGCCGAGGATGATGAATACGCCCTCGATCGAATGGCTGGACTTGCTGATGATGGTGTTCATGACTGCAAGGAAGTCCGGATAGCCGACCGCGATCGCCAGCGTCGAATTCTTGACGACGTTGATGTATTGGCTGTTGAGCGGCGGGACGATCACCCGCAGCATCTGCGGGATGATGATCAGACGCAATATTTTGCCGCGCGGCAGGCCGAGCGAATGACCTGCGTCCCACTGACCGCGGCCGACCGAAAGCACGCCGCCGCGCACGATCTCGGCGACGAAGCCGGTGGTGTAGATGGTCAGCCCGATGAGGATGGTGCTGAGTTCGGGCGTCAGGTCCTTGCCGCCTTTGAAGTTCGACCCGGTGAAGGTCGGCCAGTCGACGGAGAACTTCGCATCGGCAAGCCAGAGCCCGGCAATGCCAACCGCGAGGATCGTCGGCGCGGCCAGGGGTGGCAGCCATCCTCTTCTCGCCGCCGCCCAGCCGGCGGCCGCCAGTGCCAGGGCGAGAGCAATGACGAGCAATCCCGCGGTGGCGACGTCCATGCTGACAGCCGGCACCACAAAGCCGCGCATGGAGGCATAAACGCCTGGCAGCGGATTGAGCGCTTCGCCGACCGGCGGCAGCACCTTCCACCACAGCGAATAGAGAAAGATCAGAAGCACGATCGGCGGTGAATTGCGTGCAACCTCCACCCATACGCGGCAGGTGCCCGCCGCCAGGGGATTGCTGCTCAGCCGGGTGATGCCGACGACGAGGCCGAGCGCGGATGAAAAGACGATGACGACCGCAGAGACGAAGACCGTATTGGCGAGCCCGGTCGCGATCGCCCAGTAATAGGGGTCCCGCGACTTGTAAGTGAGGATTGCTTCCGAGATGACGATCCTTGACGGCATCGTCAGGAAATCGAAGCCGATCGGGATGCCGCGTGCCCTGAGATTGGCGAAAGTCGTGCTGACGAGCAGGGCAGCGAAGGCGGCAGCCACGGCCACCAGGGCACACTGGATGATGATCGATCTGGTCCTGGCGTCGCTCAGCATTTCGACCTCGACGGTTCGCGGCGTTGGCAGGGAAAGGGAACGGCGGGCGCGTTCCCTTCATGTGCGGCTCAATCCCAGGGGAAAGGATAGTTGAGGCCGCCGTCCTTCCACAATGCGTTCAGGCCGCGCTCAACCTTCAGCGGGCTGTCCTTGCCGAGATTGCGATCCCAGATCTCGGCGTAGTTGCCCATTTGCTTGATGACGTTGTAGGCCCACTTGTCGTCCAATCCGAGCGGCTTGCCGAAACCGGGCTCCTCGCCCAGCACGCGTTTGACTTCCGGACTGCCCGAGGCAAGCTTTTCGTCGATGTTTTGCGAGGTGATGCCGTTGGCTTCGGCCCAGAACAGCGCATTGAGTGTCCAACGCACGACGTCGAAAAGCTGATCGTCACCGCGGGCCACCGCGACTCCATTGGGTTCGGCGGCCCTGCCGACCCGGATGATGTCGTAGTCGTCCGGGTTCTTGGCCACCGAGGCACGCTGTCCGGCTGCCGCGGTGCCGTCAGTGACGTAGGAATCGCAGCGGCCGCCAAAGAAGGCGTCGCGCGCTTGAACGGTCGAGTCGTAATAGACTTTCTCCATCGCGATCCCGAACTCTTCCTCGGTTTCCTCGATCGCTTTCTCGGTCAGGCTGCCACCGCCTTGCAGGCAGACGGTCTTTCCGTCGAGCAGTTTGGGCTCGGTAATGTTATCGGCCTTGCGCACGAGCATGCCGTCCGTGTCGTAGAGATTGATCCAGACGAAGCGGACAACCGTATCGCGACTATAGGTGATGGTGGATGTGCGCGACAGAACGTCGATTTCCCCAGTCTGCAGCGCAGGAAAACGCTGGCCTGCGTTAAGCGGCACGTAACGGATCTTGTCTCTGTCGCCGAGGAGGGCGACCGCGAAAGTGCGGCAGATGTCGGAATCAAAGCCGCGATAATACCCCTTCTCGTCCGGCCGCGAGAGACCGGGCACGCCCTGGCTGGCGCCGCAGCTGACATAGCCGCGCTCCTTGATCTTGTTGATCACCGCCTGCGCGCTGGCGTCCACGGCGCCCGAACTCAGGCTGGCCAATCCTATCGCCAGACCCGTGAGCAATTTCAGACCTCGATGTTTCATAGTTATTCCCCTTGTCGTTGAGATTGTTATCATTCGGCGGCCTTGGCGTCGGCTGCGGCGGTTCCGTTGCGCCGGGCTTCAGCAAAGAGTTCGAAGGCCCGGGAAAGGTCGGCCAGAAGATCCTCGAGCGCCTCAAGGCCGATCGACAGGCGCCAGACCGGGCCGGGCTTCAGCCAGTCGAGGCTGGCGCGACCCTTGCGCGGATCGCTGACGGCAATCAGCGAATGCACGCCGCCCCAGCTTGCGCCGAGCCTGAACAGCCGCAGGCTGCGCAGGACATCGGATTGCAGTGGCGCCAGTTCCGGCCGCAGCACGAAGGAGAACACGCCCGCCGATCCGGCGAAATCACGCTTCCAGATCGCGTGGCCGGGGTGGTCAGGCTGGCCGGGATGCAGGATCTGCGCGACTTCCGGGCGCCCCGACAGCCAGGCGACAATCTTGCGCGCTGTATCGTCGGCGTGGCGCATGCGCACCGGCATCGTCATCAGGCCACGCTCGCACAGCGCACAATCCTCCGGTGAGACGCCATAACCCAGGAAGCGCGCTGTATCCTTCAGGCGCCGGAACAGGGCATGGTCATGCACTGCGAGCGAGCCCATCAAGAGGTCGCCATGGCCGCCGGCGTGTTTGGAAAGCGCCTGCATCGAGATGTCGACCCCATGAGCGAGCGGCTTGAACAGCAGATGCGAGGCCCAGGTGTTGTCGGCCGCGACGAGCGCGCCGGCCTTGTGGGCCGCGGCCGTGATGGCTGGCACATCCTGAACTTCGAAGGTGGCTGAGCCAGGCGATTCTGCCCAGACCAGCCGCGTTCTGCCGTCGATCATGGCCGCGATACTTGCGTCCAGCCGTGGATCGTAGGAAACCGCCTCGATCCCGAGTGGGCCGAGAAAACGCTCGGCCATGTCGCGCGCCGGGCCGTAGAGCGTCTCCGGGATCAGAACCCTTTCGCCGCCACGGCAGACAGCCATGGTCGCCAGCGTCATGGCCGCCATGCCCGACGGGACGACGAGAGCCCGCGATCCGCATTCCAACGCGGCGATATGATCTTCGAGCTGCCGGCTGGTCGGTGTGCCGTAAAGTCCGTAGCTGAAACCGTCGTACAGACGCTCGACGCGACGCTCGAACGATTCCAGATCGTCAAAGACCACGGTCGAGGCTCGCTCGACCGGCATCGCCACCGCCTGGAACGGTTCCTCGGAGCGCTTGGGAGGATGGACATGGGCGGTGTCATCGCGTCGGTTCATAGGCGCAGCTTAGCCGGCTCACCCATTGCCATCTATGACCGCAGCGATAAAGTTAATTCGCTTTTGATATGGGCTGACTATGAACCTGCGCGACATCGATGTCTTCAACGCGATCATGATTACGCGCGGCGCCGGCGCGGCGGCCGCGCTGCTCGATACCTCGCAGCCGGCCATCAGCCGTTCGCTGGCCAAGCTGGAAGCCGAGCTCGGCTTCAGGCTCTTCGACCGCATTCGCGGCAGGCTGGTGCCGACACGCGAAGGGGATCTGTTCCACGCCGAAGTGAAAGCTAGCTTGGTTGGGCTCGACCGGCTCAAACTGCGCGCGGCCCAGATCAAGGAGGTGGGTACCGGAACGGTCCGCGTCGCCAGCTTGTCGGCGCTTGGGCATGGCCTGGTGCCACGCGCCATCGCCGCCTTTTCCGGCCGGCATCCGCAAGTACGCATCAGCTATCAGGTCCGGACCTCCAATATCGTGCGCGACTTGGTGGCATCTGGCAGTTTCGATATTGGGCTGGCGGCCGACGAGGTCGACACAAGCGGCGTGCTGCACAGCGTATTCAACACGCCGCGCGCCGTCTGCGTGATGCCGAAGGGTCACCGTCTGGCGCGCAAGCAGATGATCACGCCGGCCGATCTTGCCGATGAGGCTTTCCTGGCACTGTCGCCGGAAGACACGGTGAGGCTTGCCATGGACAAGATCCTAGCCGCGCACGGCATACGGCCGCGTATCCTGATCGAAACGCCTTACGGCCTGACGATCGCCATCCTCGCGGCGAAAGGCATGGGGATTGGCCTAGTTAATCCGTCGGTCATTGCCGACCGCATGATCGGCGGAATCGTTGCAAAGCCATTCGAGCCGGCCGTTCACTTCCGCGCACTGCTCCTGCGCCCGCCGGATGGCATCAACTCGACATTGATCACCGACTTCATTGCCGAGCTCTACGCCGCACGAAATGCTCTATCGAGCGAACCCTAGGCGAGCGCAATGCTCCGCTTGCCTGCTGATTCAGCATGTAGTGGCTACGCCTCACGCATACGATCGCTCCAGGATCGCGGCTTCTGAGTTCGGCCGCACAATCCGTCCGACCTGACGGAAACGGAGTGCTTGCCGCCCGCGTACGTCACGGCTTGGTTAGAAAGTGAGCCAAATCCAAATGTCGGAACCAGGCGAGGGCCGCGCACCCGCGATGGCCTTGGAGCCGCCTGTCTTCCGATGCCTCGCCAGCGAAACAACGCCATTGCCGACGGCCTTGCCGCAAGTCGTCTGGCGGGCGGGATTGGACCTGAGCCCGATAGATGCTTCGGACGACACGCAAGTCGCATGGCTTGAGACACTGGTCTGGCCGGAACAGACAGCACGGCTCGCCAATCTGCGGGCGGCCCCAAAGATCGCTGCCACAGTCAAGCCTAGGGTGGTGAAGGGCGACCTCCGCGGGTGCAACTCTGCAACGAAGCGCCAACGGACGCTACACTCGTCATCTTTCACACAGCCGTCCTCGACTATGTCTCCGACCTTGGTGACAGAGAAGCTTTCGCCGAGCAGCCGATGCGTGTCTCGCCTTATTGGGTATCGAACGAGTTCCCACGCGTCTTCCCGTCCATCGCCACACGCGCCGGAACAAGCTGGCCGCCCGGCCGCTTCCTCCTATCTGCGAACGGCTCCCCTGTAGCCTGGACTGACCCGCATGGCGCGTCGCTCGAATGGATCGCGGACGAAGCGTAGGCTATTAGGTGGTGGATTACTGTCCTTGGCCAGAGGCGCCATCAGTTCTCAGCTTCATCTATGCTCGTTTCGACTGCTCGCGTCTCGAATTCATTGGAAGCGACCTCTCCGACTTGTCTTGCCGCCGCCTCTACCTGACGGCTGAGAACGAGAACGGCGCGCTGAGGCGTACTAAGACGCTCCACGGTCGGGAACCACAGCTATCGGCAAGCCGTTTACGCTGCAAACCCCGCCTGGCGATCCCAGAGCCGGGCGAGTTCTCCAGAGAACCAAATTGGAGATTGATCATGACAAGCGCTGCCGACCGCGATCCGCGCCACCACACGCGGAAAATGCAGAAGAAATTGGAAGAGGTGAAACAGCACCTTCGCGAGGACATCGAGAAGGTCGATGAGCCGCAGCTGAAGGCGATGTTCGAGACATCCGCCGAGGTGATCGGCGGCCTCCAGAAGGCGTTCCAGGACTATGAACAGAAGAATGAACCCGCTTGGCGTTGAACGACTTCTTCGCGGGTAGGTTTCGAAGGAGCGCCCCCGTGCCTGCACCACCTGAAATGGATGTCGTCCTCGAACAGCTGCCGTTGAGGATCGGCGCCTATATCCCCGACGATCTGCTGGAGGACTGGTTTGCGCCGGGAACCGGCATGAACCCGGTCAGCAAGGAGGCGCTTGCCGCCGCGAAGAATTACGGCTGGCGCTTCGAATGCGAGTTCAAGCACTACCCGGAACGCAAGGAGGGCGTGTTCTGGAAGTGGGTGCCGGCGATCTGACCGGCGCTGGAACGGTCCATCGTTCCGCGGAACCGCAGAACCGGTCTATCCTTTTGTTTTTGGCGCAATTCCGGACGGAAACCGTTTCAAATTTTCCCTGGATTGCTCAGCCTCCGCCTATCGGCGTCGTCACCTTGCCGGTTCCGCCGCATTCCGGGCAGGTTCGGCCGTCGATCATGCCTGACCCTGCACAGCGGCGGCAGATGTTCTCGCCAGCGCCGGGAATGCCTGCGGGAACTTCGTCCGCGTTGGTCTGGGCGGTCTGCCGGGGCTTGCCCTGCAGCTTGTTTCTCAGCCGGGCGACCCAGCCTTCGTCGACCTCGAGCGGCCTGCTGCTGTCGTCCGGCAGGCCTTCGCCGGATTGGCCGATGGTTTCATTGCGCGGCCGGTCGTTCGCGCCTGTCGTGATCTTCTGAGCCATTGCGTTTGCCTTTACGCCTTGCAATTTTCGAACGCCTCAGCTGCGCAGAGGTTCCGGTTGCGTCCGGCAGGCTTTCAGGCGGGCATCGCCGCACATTATCTATCCTGAACCCGGATCTCGGCCGCGCCGGCATGCGTGCGAGCGAGACGGTCATATCCTGGTCCGGCACCTGGTAGACCATCGACCGCGTCAGCAGGCGAACCGCTTCCATGATCAGCGCGACAGTGACGGCTTCTCCGGGGCAGCGATGGGTGGTCGCCGGATCTCCGCCGCCATGCGGGATGAAGTCGAAGCCGTGCGTTTTCCAGCTCAGGCCGCGCTCCGGGATAAACCGGTCCGGCTCGGCAAACAGGCGCGGATCATGGTTGGTGCCGTGCAGGTCGAGCAAGACCCAGTCGCCTTCGTGGAAACGGTAGCCCTTCCATTCGAATGCGTGGCGGGCGCGGCCGCCGATGAACGGGAAGAACGGATAGAGCCGGCGAACCTCCTCGGCGAAGGCTTCCAGGCCGTCGTCATCGCCGGTTGCGAACTTGTCGTGCCATTGGCGGTGCTGGTGAAGCGCCAGCGCCGCGAACATGATGAAGCGGCCGATGGCGACGACGGGCCGGATGATGTTGATGATCTCGACCGCGGCACTGGCAAGATCGAGCGGCTTTCCCTCGGCATTGCGATGGTCGCTGACCAGGCG
>NZ_SUEG01000045.1:37930-38191 GCF_005063415.1 Mesorhizobium sp. | reverse complement strand
AGCTTGGCCAGGTGTTCGGCAGCGAGCTTCCTGAAGGGCTGTTGTCGGGACCGGAGGTTCTTCTCGACGAAAAGACGACGCAGGCACTCGGCCTCGTCTTTCACGAACTGGCGACGAATGCGCTGAAGCATGGCGAAGCCGGCAATTCAGTCGGTGCGCTGAAGGTCGACTGGTCGCTCGAAGGCCGCGGCGGCGCCCGGACATTGGCTCTCAACTGGCGTGAGGCCGGTCAGAAGAAGCTCGAGACACCGGCAAAGAGCG
>NZ_SUEG01000045.1:0-37920 GCF_005063415.1 Mesorhizobium sp. | reverse complement strand
ATCTCAATGTCACACGCGAATTGCGTGGCACAATCAGGCGCGATTTTCGCGAAGACGGCTTGAACGTCGAAATCAAGGTTCCGCTGCCGGCCTGAAACGCCGTCTCGTGGGTCGCATCGCGACAGCGCCTTGGAGGTGCAAACGCGGAGACAGGTGGCCTGCCTCCGCGTTTGCTGTTCGCCTGGAGTTCGAAAACTAATTGCAGCGAGCTGTGTAGATCCGGCCGTGACGATCTCTGTACTGGCAGTAGCCATTTTGCAGACGGCGAACGAGCAGACCGCCAATCGCACCAGCGCCAGCGCCGATCAAAGCGCCCTTGCCGCCGCCGACAGCGCCACCGATGAGTGCGCCGCCCACAGTGCCGATACCCACGTTCTCTTCCGTGGTGGTGCAGCCGCTGACCGCAACAACGGCAACCATGGCAATAATCATCTTCCGCATGGAGTCATCCTCACTTTTGTCCTCACTTTAATAAGCTCCAGCCGCCATTTAGCATGAAAGTACGGCCTTTGCCCGCACGATTTCATTGTTGATTAAGATAGTCTTTTTCGGGGCGTGCGCCGTTCGATGCTACCACGAACCCGGAAATCTCCAAGGAGGCATCGAGCGTGCCGTCGGGACGCACGTTCCATATGATCCTGTCATAGTCGTCCTCGAGCGCCGGATCGACGGCAAGGCATTTGGCGACGACATATTGGGCTTGGCCCTGCAGGTCGGTGACCGCGAACGGGCGCGCAGCCGTGCACTCGGTAGTGGTTTCGAAAACGCTTACCGGCGCCGGCAATTCACGGCACGCGGTCATGGCATTCGAACAGCCGACAACCAGCAGCAAGGCGGCGATGTGCTCCATGGCAGGGACCTCTCGCCATCGAAACGGCTCAAATCCCTCAAAGTTCCTGTGACGACAGAGCGATCAAGCAGACGTGAGCAGCGGAAGCCGGCGGCGGACCTTGGCGAGCTCGATCAGATCAGCTGGGACGCGGCGGTCAGGACGATCGCGGCCATAAGCGCGACGGCGGCGAAGCGGAGCGGCGAAGCACGAGGCGCGGGCGCTGCGGACGCGTCGGGATCCTGAAAACCACTCATCGAGACGCGAGCGGCGTGTTCCAGTCTGTTCAAGTTGGCAGCCGTCAAGGCCCATTCCTTCCATATTGTGCCAAACTCAATCGATGTCCGGTGGATCGGCACGTTCGGACAGGATCGGACCTTATGGTGAACAGTCGGTTAAGGTTGGCGATGCGCAGCAAGCCTTCTCGCGCCGACCGCCGTTCGTTCAATCCGTCTCGAAATTGCCGTGAGGAACGACAAGGCGGTATTCAAGGCGGTTCCCGGTGATCTCAAGTGTCGCCGTTCCATTCAATGAAGTGGGCACGACGCGTTCAAGCGCGACGCTGCCAAAACGCTTCTCGCTACGCTGATTGTCGTTGGCTCCGATCACTTCGGCCCATGTCAGCGACAGCGCAGGCTCGCCAGCGGAAGCTGCCGTCAGATCGGCCGTTACCTCGACGAAACCGTCGCTGCGCGACAGTGCGCCATAGCTGACCGAATTGACGGCGAGCTCATGCATGGCCAAACCGATGTGCAAGGCGGCATTGGGGTTGAGATATGGATTTGCGCCGCGGAAGCGTAGGCTGTGCAAGGGGTCCGCGCCGTACCTGCCGACCTGACCGGAAACCAGCTCGCGCAGCGCCGCTCCCCGCCAATTGGATGACGTAACCAGGTCCTGCGAGGAGGCCAGCGACTGCAATCGGCCCCGGAAACGCGTCAGGAAATCGTCAATGCTGCCGGAATAACGGCCCGTCTGGGTGGCGATGCTCTGGATGATGGCCAAAAGGTTCTTGGAGCGATGACTGACTTCGCGCAGCAGCGCCTTCAACGTCTGCTCCCGGCGTTTCTGCTCGGTTGTTTCGACCATGGTGGTCACGACGCCCTGCACCGCGCCGGTCTCGCTGCGGTCGGCGTCTATCCACACCTGAAACCAGCGGGCGCCGTCATCGGCCGGCACGCTGAGTTCGAGATGTTGAGGATTGCCGGAGACGATGACGTCGTGCTTGGCGGCGCCGATACGCTCCGCCTGCGCCGGCGGCAAGATGCCGTTGTTGTCGGCGGCATCGGAAGTCCATGGGGCGCGCATGTTGCGCGCCCACACCGTCTTCATTTCGCGATCCTGGTATAGGACGGAAATCCCGGCATTGTGCAGTGCATGGAGAAGGGCCCGGCCAAGCTGCATTCCGCTTTCGGCGGGATGCAAAGCGATGATCTCATCACTCCGGCCGCGGTCTTTCATTTTTCCGACTCTGGTACGCATCGGTCAATTTGCTCAACCCATGTCGGGCTGAACGGCTCGCGGAAAAATGGGTTCCAAAAGGAGGAGCTTCGTATCAAGCCTTAAAAAGCGGTCCGCCGAGCGGCATCCCGTTGGAGGACACTGCCCGGCGGTGGCTGGAAACCGTTTGAGGGGTGCGGCTTCCAGTGTTCGCTTGAGTGGCCGCTTGGCATTCACGCTCGTCTGATCAGGCCGGCAATAAGCGATATGATCAGGAAGGCGAGAAAGATGAAAAACAATATCTGCGCTATGCCGGCCGAGGTGCCAGCGATGCCGCCGAAACCAAGCGCACCGGCGATGATCGCCACGACGAGAAATACGAGCGCCCAGTAAAGCATGATCCATCTCCTTCCAATGCTGCGGTGAAAACGTGATTCGCCTCCGTTTGTTCCACCATTTCCCGAAAAAGACGATGCTGAAAATCATTACGGCCCGAATTGCCACGGTGTGTGAAAAGGTCCAGTTGGTTGCCCCAGTTGGCTGTCGTGTGTTAAGCCGGCGTCACGCCCTATCTGCTCCAAGGGAGTGGCTATCCTGGCGGCCGCAACTCGGCCGCCAGCTGTTTCATGCCGCCGCTTTCGCGTGCCGGTCAAAGAACAGGGCCTGGCTGATAAGAGCCTTGACCATATCCGGATTGAACGGCTTGGTGACGAGGAAAGCCGGTTCCGGCCGCTCACCGGTGAGCAGGCGCTCGGGAAAGGCGGTGATGAAGATCACCGGCACCAAGGTCGACGAAAGGATCTCATTCACGGCCGCGATGCCCGAACTGCCGTCGGCAAGCTGAATATCGGCAAGCACCATCTTTGGCCTCGCCTTGCCGAACATCGCCACCGCCTCGGCGTGGGTGCGCGCCGTTCCGACGACGCGATGGCCGAGGCTTTCGACCATTTCCTCGATATCCATGGCGATCAGCGGCTCATCCTCGATGATCAGCACGTCGGTTGCCACCTGACGGGAGATCTCGTTGCTCGCCTGCGCGAGAAGTTCGGAGAATTCCTGTTCGTCGACGTCGAGAATCTCCGCCGCCTCGTCTTCGCTGAAGCCTTCGACCGCGACCAGCAGAAAGGCTTGGCGGGGACGAGGCGCAATTGCATTCAGATTGGCCGCGGCGCGCTGTTCCCATGCCGACTGGGCATGCTCCTGCGGAACGCGAATGGCCACCGAGGTGAAGAGCTTGGCAAAGACCTTGTAGAGCGCGATGCGGTCGTTCGATGCGTCCGGAAAGATGTCGACATCGGCAATGATGGCCTCGAGCATTGCGGCGACCAGCGCGTCGCCGCTCTCCTGCGATCCGGATACGGCGCGCGAGAAGCGGCGCAGGAACGGCAGGTGCGGAGCGATGGTTGCTGATAGGCTCATATCGGACGTCTCCCTCATATGACGTGATTGCATGTTACAGCTAAAAACGTTCGTAACCCCAAAGTTAGAAACGCGGGTTATGCGAAAAAGTTCCGGTCATGGGGAACTAAGTATGCGGGCTGGCGTTTAGGGCGGGGTTGGGCAACCAGACGAGGCTGCCGCTTGCCTTGCGTTATGTGTTGAAGGGCGGCTTAAGGCTGGGACAAAGGGCGAAATGAAGAACATGACGAAAGCTACCACGGCTGGCGTTGGCAACGGGCGCCGGGCTGCTTCCCGCGACCCGCTTGGGCCGAACTCGGAAATCGGCCGCAAACTCAAACAATATTACGACGAGCTGGTCTCCGACAATGTGCCGGATCGCTTCGCCCAACTGCTCAGCCAGTTGGAAAAGGCCGAACCTGTGCAAAAGAAGGACTGAGGCATGGCGGCCGTCTCCCAGGGCTTCAAGACCGATTTGCTCGGCTCGATCCCGAGCCTGCGGGCTTTTGCCGTGTCGCTGACGCAAAACGCCGACAAGGCCGACGACCTGGTGCAGGAAACGTTGGTCAAGGCCTGGGACAAGCATGAAAGCTTCCAGCCCGGCACCAATCTGAAGGCATGGCTGTTCACCATCTTGCGCAACGAATTCTATTCGCAGATGCGCAAGCGTGGCCGCGAGGTGCAGGACAGCGATGGCGTCATGACGGCCAGGCTTGCCGTTCATCCGGCCCAGCACGGCCAGCTTGACCTCGAGGACTTTCGCGGCGCGCTCGAGTTGCTGCCAGAAGACCAGCGCGAAGCCATTATCCTCATCGGCGCGTCGGGCTTCTCTTACGAGGAAGCGGCCGAAATCTGCGGCTGCGCCGTCGGAACGATCAAGAGCCGCGTCAGCCGCGCTCGCACACGGCTGCAGGAAATTCTGAAGATCTCCGGTGAAGACGAGTATGGCCCGGACGCAATTTCGGCTCAGGTAACGGGGTCGACGGCTGCGTGAAGCGCGGGCGTGTTCGAACCGCTCCGCGCCTCAGCGCAGAGGCGTTCGCCTGCAGGCCGCCGCCACTGCCTCGACGAGATCGTCTCCCGAATAGGGCTTGGTGACCAGTCTGACGCCGGGAAAGGATTTCTTGATCTCGTCGGTATCCGAATAGCCCGAGGCGAAGACGAACGGGATGCCCGCTTCACGCAGCCGCGAAGCAAATTGGAGCGTCGAAACGCCGCTCAGCATGAGGTCGACGATGGCCACATCGAACTGCGCGGCAACGTCTTGCTGTTCGATCTCAGTCAGATCACGGGCGATGACCACATTGAGCGCGCCGTAGTCGCGGCAAAGCTGCTCGATATCCATGGCAATCAGGAACTCATCTTCCAGGATAAGAATCCGCAAACCGTCAAGTGATGCGCGCACGCAGCAATATCTCCTTGAATGCGTCTCTAACGTGAAACGGGGAAAGTCATGATCGTTATTTGGCATGCTGTCATTTAAAAAAGACCTGCCCGCGCGGATGCGTCGGCCGCGGCCCGTGTAAGGCATTTGCAACGCGCGCTGCCGGAGATAGGGTTAGAAGAGGTTCGTGCCGGAACCTTGGGGTCTGTCGGGCGTTTCGACCGAGCAAAAGCATGGAGAGTGAAGCAATGCCGACTGCCGCAGGAAAGGCCGCGAACGAAGCCCGCACGAATTCCGATATTGAGGCCGACATCGCACAACTAAAGGCCGACATCGACCAACTTACCAAGCTGTTGGCCAAAACTGGCGAACATGGCTACGGGGCAGCACGGCGAGCCGCCGCCGAAAGCGTCGAGCAGTTGCGAACCCAGGGCGAGGCAGCCTTCGACAGCCTGCGCAGCAACGCCAGGGACATCGAGGCGCAGATGATAGCGCATATGCGCGAAAAACCGGTGACTTCGCTGGCGATCGCCGCAGGCGTCGGATTCCTCTTCGCGCTTCTCGCGCGCCGCTAGTTCTGCACGCATGGGAATGCTTGCATCGCTGATCTCGGGCCTCGCCTCGGGCGAAACCATTGCGGCGGTGCAACGTGCGCGCGTCGCTGCGATTGTCTATTCGGTCGCAGCGCTCGTGGCGCTGTGCGGCCTCGGCTTCCTCGTCGGGGCGGCCTATATCTGGACGGCGGCCCGCTATGGGCCGATGGCAGCTTCCCTGAGCTTCGGGATCGGCTTTCTGGCAATCGCCGGTCTCATCCTGCTCGTCTACCGGATGTCGGCCGGCTCGCGCGCCAGGCGCCGGGCGAAGCGACGCAACGCCGACATGAAGGCTATCGGCATCACTGCGGCACTCGCCGTGCTGCCGGCGCTGCTCAAGGGCAAAGGTGGCCCGGGGAAGGCCGGACTGGGCGCGATTCTCGGGCCGGCGATAGCACTCGCTGCCTACGCTATCTACCGCGAGAACGTGAAGCGCGGCTCCGATGATCCGGATACCGGCAAACGGGAATAGTTCGGAGGGGATAGTTCGGGGCAAACGATTCTGGCGCCGGTCGCAAAATGCTGGCATCACAAATCTTCGAGCGGAATCGATATTTCGGCGACCACGCCGTCCGGCCGGAATTCGTGGGTCACCTCGCTGGAAATGACCTTGGCCAGGCTGCGGCGGATCAGGATCGAGCCGAAGCCATGCCGTTCGGGCGGCGCAACCCGCGGGCCGCCGCTTTCGCGCCAGGCCAGCAACAGACGCCGTGCACCCTTCCTGCCTTCTACCTTCCAATCGAGATCGACCTTTCCGGAGGAAACCGAGAGCGACCCGTATTGCAGTGCGTTGCTTGCCAGTTCATGCAGGATCAGCCCGAGCCCGACTGCCTGGTCGGGTGAGAGCAGGACATCAGCGCCGGAGATCGTCATGCGTGATTGTCCGGCGGCTTGGAACGGCTTTACCTCGATCTGCACCAGCTCGCGGATGCCGATGCCGCGCCACTCGCGGTCCGACAGCAGGCTGTGCGCAACGCCCAGTGCTTGCAACCTGGCGCTGAAGGCTGCGAGGAATTCGCTTGGCTGGCGGGCATGGCGAACGGTCTGCGTCGCCAGCGCCTGTACGGTTGCCAAAGTGTTCTTGACGCGGTGATTGAGCTCGCGCAGCAACAGCCGTTGACGTTCGTCTCCAAGCTTGCGTTCGGTGATGTCGTAGTTGACGCCGAAGATCAGCGTCGGCTTGCCCTCGCCGTCGCGCTCTATGACGCGGCCGCGCGTTGCGATCCATCGTGGCGGATCGAGGCCTTTGACACGGTATTCGCCAAAATAGTCGTCGCTGCCGGTCAGCGCGTCGCGAAAGCGTGTTTCGGTCTGGTGAACGTCGCGCGGGTCGATGGCGTTCAGGATGTCGCGCGCCCTCAGCCTGTTCGACTTCGGCAGGTTGAACAATTCGGACAGCAGGACATCGCAGTCGATCATGTCGCTGCGGATATCCCACGCCCAGCTGGCAAGCGAAGCCGCGTCGAGCGCGATGGCGCGCCGCTTTTCCTCTCGAACCAGTGCGGCCTCGGCAATCGCCGCGCTACGGGTTGCATCCTTCAGCGTGAACAGGCTAGCGGCAAGGCCAGCCAGCGCCGACAGCTGGTCGAGCTGGACAGAAGAGGGACGTGCGTGCGGCTTCCGGTCGAGCACGCATAGCGTGCCGATCAGCGCGCCGTCGATTACGATCGGCACGCCTGCGTAAAAGCGGATATGATGCTCGCCGGTGACCAGCGGATTGGCTTTGAACCGCGGATCCGCCGCCGCGTCGGCCACCACCATCGGCACGTCGCCGGCTGCGATGGTATAGGCGCAGAACGATGTCTCGGTTGCGATTTCGGTCTCGTCGAGACCGATACAGGACTTGAACCACTGCCGCTCGGCATCGACCAGCGTGATCAGTGCGACAGGCGTTTGCATCGCCGAAGCGGCAAGACCGCCGATACGATCGAAATCAGGGTCGGCAGCCCTGTCCCGCGCGTCGAGGCCGTGCAGCACGGCAAGACGGTCCGCGGCGCCCACCACACGGCGAATATCGGCCGGCAGACCCGGCGTGTTCTGGCTATTGTCGTCCACTATGCCCCCGGTGGCCTGCTCCGCTGATTGGTCAGGCCAACCGGCCCGTCTGCCGCCTTGCAGAGCCGGAACTTTCGCGGCGGGGGACCGTTACCAGCCAACGCCCCGCTAGTTACGCCTGCCGGCGCCAAATATGGAGCCAGACAATGCCAAAAACCATTCCTGAAAACAAAGCCCGTCAAGGGCGGCGGGGTCGGCATGTCCTTCGTATCCTGATCGCCGCGCTGTTGCTGGCTTTTATCGCCTGGGGCGTCGCCGAAATCTACGGCTGGATGATCGAGACGCCGAAGACCGAGCAGGGCAACACGCCCAGCGGCTAGATTCTCTGCATCGCTCGTGTCAGCTCGCATTACGCAACCCACATCACGCTACCCCACGTCAGGCAACCTTTGCCTCGGCGGCGCCCGCCGGGACGAGAACATTCAACGCGCGCGGATGGATTTCGACGGTCGTCTCGCGATCGAGCTTTACCAGTTCGCCGTCCATGACGGCCTGAACTTTCCTGTTCGTCGAATGGATTTTCAAAACGGCGCGGTTTGCCTGATGGATTTCGACATGCTCGTTGCCGCGCCATTTCCCACGGGCGACGTCAAAGAGGAACCTGATCAATTCGCCGCGCCGCCGTGCCACGGTGACATAGATGCCCAGCACGCCGCCTGCTGGATTATCGGCATAGGGCAGGTGACCCTCGCCGAACAGATTGTTGGTGATGCCGATACCGGTGATCCGGGTTCTGATCTCGGCCTCACCGATCATCAGCGTTACGTTCATCGCCGGTGGATTGTTGATCGTTGCCCAAGCGGCTCGCACCGAGGCACGCATCTTCCCCAGCCGCGAGCCGAATTCCATCTTCTGGCGCAGTTGCACCATCCTGGCGTGCATGCCGATCGAGAATTGATGCACGAAAGGCCGGCCGTTGGCTGTTGCAATGTCAATCGCCATCACCTCGCCGTCCGCAAACGATTTCAGTGCCGCATCGAGGGTCTGCGGAATACCGAGGCCGCGCGCAAAAAGGTTCATTGTACCAGCCGGCAGAATTGCCAGCGCCTTCTCCCCATTCATCAAACGGGCTGCCGCGGCCGAAATGGTGCCGTCGCCACCGCCAGCCAGCACGACATCGATGCCGCGCCTGGAAGCTACGCCGTCCAGTGTGGCGGCGATATCCTTGCCGGCGACGATTTCGATATCGATAGAGTGGCCGGCAGTCTCAAGCGTGCTGCGCATCCGGCTGGCGAAGGCTTCAAGATCGATGGTGCGCAGGGTGCCCCCGTCCTTGTTCAGCACCGCTGCAAACCGCATGGCCGTTCCATTTTACAGCACCTATCGGGCCGGGACGGGGTCCCAGCCGGGAGTGGAACGGGGCGGCCGAGAAAATGTTCCTTTCGACCAGAGCGGCGAATCCGAGAACCATTGACCTCGCATGGGGTGCACCACGGCTTTTTTCGGAACAACAGTGTGGTCACAACGTTGTGAACATGCAGAAGACGCTGCGCCCGCAGTGACGCCAGGCGGGCAGGGCGTGCACGAAATCCCACGAGGAGACACTGAGATGATCCGCACCCTTTTAACCACGACAGCAGTCGCAACATTGATTGCGACGGGTGCATTTGCGCAATCGGCGACGACCCCGGCGCCGGCGCAACCACCCGCCGCCCAGGATACCGCTCCGGCGATACGTGCCGAGGGCAGCCTTGCCACCAACATCATCGGCGAATCCGTCTATAATGGCACCGGCGACGATGCCCAGAACATCGGCAAGGTCAGCGACGTCGTCTTCGACGAGCGC
Source organism: Mesorhizobium sp. (assembly GCF_005063415.1). Lineage (GTDB taxonomy): Bacteria > Pseudomonadota > Alphaproteobacteria > Rhizobiales > Rhizobiaceae > Mesorhizobium. Next base: position 28,438 of record NZ_SUEG01000045.1, on the reverse strand, counting down.
GGCGAGGTAAAATCCGTCGTCATCGGCGTCGGCGGTTTTCTTGGCATAGGAACCAAGAACGTCGCTTTCGACTACAAAAAGATGCAATGGGCCGAAAGAAATGGCGACCGTTGGCTGATAGCGCAAACGACGAAGGACGAGTTGACGGCTCAGCCGGATTTCGACCGGAGGCCCTACGATCCGGCTCCGCCACCAGCTTCGGCCGATAATGCGGCGCCTGCCGCCCCTTCCACCAGCGCGCAAAATACAACCCCGGCGCCTGCCGCGCCGGCTGAGCCAGTGAAGCGCGCCGAAGGCAATCTCGCCACCAATATCATCGGCGAGACCGTCTATAACGGCACCGGCGACGACGCCCAGAACATCGGTGACGTGAACGACATCGTCATCAACAAGGAAGCCAAGGCGCAATCGCTGATCATCGGTGTCGGCGGCTTCCTCGGCATCGGCGAAAAGAACGTCGCCTATGATTTCGACAAGGCGCAGTGGGCCGAGAGGAACGGCGATCGCTGGCTGGTCGCGCAAACTACCAAGGAAGAGCTGCAGGCGCAGCCGGACTTCGACCGCAAGCCCTACGATCCGGCCCCGGCAACCACTGCGTCGGCTACTGCGCCTGCCACCGTCACGCCTACCGTGACGGCCAGCAGCACAGCCGCAAACAATAACACTGCGACGACCAACAACACTGACCAAGCCAGCAAGACGGCTCAAAACGCTCCGGCAGCGGCGCCTCCGGCTAACTCGGCGGCCGACCAGACCAAGACCGGATCGATCGACAAGTCGACGCTAACCGAAATGCCGATGGGCGAAATCCGGGCCGAGGATCTGGTTGGCACAACCGTTTACGGCGCCAACGATGTCAACGTCGGCGAAATCGGCGATATCGTGCTGGGCAGCGACAAGAAGGTCGACGCAGTCATCATCGACGTCGGCGGCTTCCTTGGCATCGGCGAGAAGGAGGTGGCGGTCGGCATGGACAACCTGAAATTCATGACCGACAAGAACGGCAAGCGCTATCTCTACACGAACTTCACCAAGGAGCAGCTTGAGGCGCAGGCCCCCTATGACAAGGCCACGTATGCGCAAAGTCGCGATAAACAGCGCATGATCATGCGCTAAGCTGCACACAGGCCGACAGAGAGGCCCGCGCCGGCAACGGCGCGGGCTTTGCTTATGTCGAGGGAAAGCCGGCGACATGGCCGGCAACGCCATTGTCCGTCAATTCGGCGAGCGCCAGAGACTGGTCGAGATGCTCGGCCCGCCAGGCGAGCAACTTCTCGGCAAATTCCAGCCGTGCCGGCAGATAGGCTGGGTCGTCAGCGACGTTGGTCAGCTCGCCGGCATCTTTTTCCAGGTCGAAGAGCAAGGGCGGCAGGCCGCCGCCGAAATTCACATATTTGAACTTTTGCGTGCGGATGACGGCGAGATTGCACTGACGCGGACCGATGCCGAAATACCGTTCTGCATCACCATCCGCGATCGAGCGGAAATCGAACTCCCAATGCGCCGCATCGCGCCAATTGTCCGGCTCAGTTGCGTCCAGGAAAGGCGCCAGCGAGCAGCCGTCGAGATGCGGCAGCACTTCGCCGCCAGTGAGCTCGAGCCCAGTGAGCTCGAGCAAGGTCGGTGCCAAATCCACCGCCTCGGTGAAGCGGTCGACACTGCTGCCGGCAGCCTTGCGGCGGCGCGGATCGCGAATGATCAGCGGAATATGGAAGCTGCCGTCGAAGAAGCCGCCTTTGCCCAACATGAAATGATCGCCCATCATCTCGGCGTGGTCTGAGGTCAGCACGATGACGGTGTCGTCCCATGCATCGGCCGCCTTGACCGCTTGCCAGACACGGCCAAGCTGCGCGTCGACCTCCGAGATCATGCCGTAATAGAGCGCCCGGATGCGGCGAAAATTGTCGTCGCCCCAGTCGCGCACCTTGCCCTCCGAGCCGGGACGGAATTTCGACCGTTCCTGCCGGTCAAGTTCATAGGCGAGATATGGGTGGCTTGCTGCTTCGGCCTGCCAGCTTTCGGCGCGGTCAAAAGCTGGACCGATGGCCGGATCGTACATGGCGTTGTAAGGCGCCGGCACGATGAAGGGCGGGTGGGGGCTGATGAAGGAAAGATGCGCGAACCACGGGGCATCGCGCTCCTGCTCGCCGAGCCAGCGGATGAATTCGCCGGCCAGGAAGGCCGACGGCGTCTCGTCCTTCGAATAGATTGGCGGAGCGTTGCTGATCCCGCCGTCGTTTTCCAGGATTTCGCCCACCGGGCGGTGGATGGCGGGGGAGGTGGCGCCGGCATCGACGCCGCGCGCCTTGAGCCATGACAGCCAGGGCTTCTGGTGCTCGGGCAAAAGCTGGCGCACGGTGAAGCCGGGCAGTACGCCTTCATAGCTCTTCAGCTGCGGGTCACTAGGCGCCAGCGTGCGCGGGTCGCGCGCCATGTCGGTATAACCGAAGAGCGTCGGATCATAGCCGAGGGCGCGCGCCCAGAGCGCTATGTTGCCGTGGCGGGCATCGAGCGGTGTGCCATTGCGGCAGACACGATTGTTCATCTGGTAGAGGCCGGTGTAGAGGCAGGCGCGCGCTGGCGAGCAAGGTGCGGCGCCGCCATAGTGCTTCTTGAACAGAACGCCCTCGGCAGCCAACGCGTCGGCATTCGGCGTCTTTACCACCTTGTGGCCAGCAGCCGATAGGCAGTCGCCGCGCCACTGGTCGCAGGTGATCAGGAGAATGTTGGGGCGTTTTCCACTCAACCGCGGTATCCTCACGCTGGCTACATGCGTCGCTCATGGAGCGCAATTTCGGCGAGTATGCAAGCCGGTCCAGTTTGCCGAATGGTGAACAAAACCTGCTTCGTCGTTCACTTTAACAGCACAGTCCATTCTGTGTTTGCCGCCTTTGCGGCCAAGAGGCGGATGCTCATATTTGCGTGGACAGCGGCAAGGGCCGCACCGGCACAAGGAAAGGAGCAGAAACATGCTCGACCAGGTCAAGGGCCTGCATCACGTCACCTCGATGGCCAGCGATGCGCGCCAGAACAATGAATTCTTCACCGGGACGCTCGGCCTGCGGCGGGTCAAGAAAACCGTCAATTTCGACGCACCCGATGTCTACCACCTCTATTACGGCGACGAGGTCGGCACGCCCGGCTCGGTGATGACCTATTTCCCGTTCCCGAACATCGGCAAAGGCCGCCATGGCGTCGGCGAAGTCGGTACCACCGCTTACTCGGTGCCCGAGGGCACGCTCGGCTATTGGGAGAAACGGTTTGCCGAGCAAGGTGTCACCGGGCTGTCCGGCGAGGAGACGTTCGGCGAGAAGCGTCTTGTCTTCGCCGGTCCCGATGGCGACGGGTTTGCGCTGGTCGAAGACAGAGCGGACAGCCGTGCGCCATGGGCCAAGGGTGGCATTCCCACCGACGAGGCGATCCGCGGCTTTCACTCGGTGTCTCTCAGGCTGAAAGATGGCGGCGCCACCGAAGAGCTGCTGAAATTCATGGGTTATGAGGAGGTCGACAAGTCCGGCAACGTCAGGCGGCTGGCGGTGAAGAACGGCAACGGCGCCGACGTCGTCGATATCGAATCGCTGCCGGGGGCCGGCTTCGCCAATCTCGGCGCCGGCTCGGTCCACCATGTCGCTTTCGCCGTCGAGAACCGCGCCAAGCAGCTCGAAGTGCGCAAGGCGCTGCTCGATACAGGTTATCAGGTGACTCCAGTGATCGACCGCGATTATTTCTGGGCGATCTACTTCCGCACACCGGGCGGCGTGCTGTTCGAAGTCGCCACCAACGAGCCAGGCTTCGACCGCGATGAGGATACCGCCCATCTCGGCGAGGCGCTGAAACTGCCGTCGCAACACCAGCATTTGCGGCCCTATCTCGAGCAGCATCTGCAGAAACTGGAAGACTGAGGACAAGGTCATGAGCAAGGATTCGTATATTCACAAGGTGCTGCCCGGTTCGCCGGGCGGACCGCTGCTCTTCGTCTTTCATGGCACCGGCGGCGACGAGGCCCAGCTTCTGTCGCTTGGACGCGATCTCGCGCCGCAAGCGACGATCGTCGCTCCGCGCGGCGATGTCTCGGAACAAGGCGCCGCACGCTTCTTCCGCCGGACCGGCGAGGGCGTTTACGACATGGGCGACCTCACGCGAGCGACAGAGAAGATGGCCGGTTTCGTCACAGCGCATGTCGAGACGGCAAGGCCACCTTCGGTGCTCGGCCTCGGTTACTCCAACGGCGCCAACATCCTGGCCTCGGTGCTGTTTGCCGAACCGTCGCTGTTCGACGCAACGGTGCTGATGCATCCGCTGATCCCGTTCGAGCCGAAGGTCAAGGGCAGCCTTGACGGCAGCCGCATCCTGGTCACCGCCGGCAGGCGGGACCCGATCTGTCCGCCTGATTTGACGGCGCGGTTCGAAGCCTATTTGCGCGCCGATGGCGCCGATGTCACAGTCGAGTGGCATGACGGCGGCCATGAGGTGCGGCCGAGCGAGATCGAGGCGGCGCGGCGGTTGTTCGCCGTGGCGCCGGATGAAAGGACCGCAAGCCATGTCTGACCTATTGCCGGAGATCGAACTGGAGGACCGCGGCTCGAAGGGCCGCTACTTCCTGCGTGGGCCGGGCGGCGCCGAGGCGGAGATGACCTTCACCAAGATCGGTGAGCACCAGATCATCATCGACCATACCGAAGTGCCGGATGCATTTCGCGGCCAGGGCGCGGGGCTTCGCCTGGTCACCCGTGCCGTCGAGGATTCACGTGCGGCGGGCAAGACGATCATCCCGCTTTGCCCGTTCGCCAATGCCCAGTTCCGCCGCCATCCGGAATGGGCGGACCGGCTGAAGCGGTAAGAGGCAGCCCCTCGATGAATGACAGGAGAAAGGGTGCGCGGCTTTACCGCGTGCCCCTTCGGCCATTGGCGGCGTACAAACACAAGGCAAATATGCGGGATTTGCGCAGAGCGCCCGTCTTGCCTAAGTATTGCCAACAAACCGGCTCGCCGTCTGCGGTCCGACCACTTCAACCGAATGGCCCTCCATGACCGAATACGATCTCGTTCCCGTCTTCGACGGCCACAACGACACGCTGCTCAGGCTCTACCAGTCGAAGGATGCGGACGTCGAAAAGCTGTTCGTCGAGGGGACGCCGGGTGGCCATATCGACCTGCCACGCGCGAAGAAAGGCGGATTTGCCGGCGGCATGTTCGCGATCTTCCCGCCGCCTGTCGAGAAATCCAAACGCGGCGCCGTGCCGCTGGCACCGAGCGACAGCGAGCCCTTGCCGCCCGAGGTTCCTCGCGCCGATGCGCTCAACTCCACCGTAGCGATGGCCTCGATCCTGTTCAGGTTGGAGCGGGCTTCGGCGCTTACCGTCTGCCGCAGCGCCGGCGATGTGAGGAAGGCGATGGCGCAAGGCTCGATTGCGGCGGTGTTCCATATCGAAGGGGTCGAGGCGATCGACCCTGAGCTCACCTTGCTCGACGTTCTCCACGCAGCCGGCTTGCGCTCGCTCGGCATCGTCTGGAGCCGTCCCAATGCCTTCGGCCACGGCGTGCCGTTCCGCTTCCCTTCGTCGCCCGATACAGGGCCGGGGCTGACCGATGCCGGCAAGGCGCTGGTGAAAGCCTGCAACCAGCTGAAGATCATGATCGATCTTTCGCATCTCAACGAAAAAGGTTTCCGCGACGTCGTCGAGATCAGCGACGCACCGCTGGTCGCGACCCATTCCAACGTGCACGCGATCTGCGGCCATTCGCGCAATCTCACCGAATGGCAGCTCGGCGCGATCCGCGACTCCGGCGGCATGGTCGGGCTGAACTTCGCCACCGGGTTCCTACGAGAGGACGGCAGGATGAACGCCGACACCAGCCTCGACATCATGATGCGCCATGTCGATTCGCTGCTGCAGGCGCTAGGCGAAGACGGCGTCGGCCTAGGCTCGGATTTCGACGGCGCCATGATCCCGGCCGTGATAGGCGACGTTGCCGGCCTGCCAAGACTGCTCGACGCGTTCGCAGCACGCGGCTTCGGGCGCGCGCTGATCGAGAAGATCGCCTATCGCAACTGGCTAGGCATGCTGGAAAAGACCATCGGCTAGGCCTGTCGATATTCAGGTGAGGCCGGCCTGCAAACGATGGCTTCCTGCGCTTCCGGCCTTCGCCGGCCGAAGCACTCATGAGCGGTCGTGGCAGTTAAGGCTACGGCCGGCGTAGGCCGGTGCTCACGTACTTAAGCACGCTCCGCTCCGGTTCTCGGAAACCATCGTTTCGACTCGGCCTGACCTGAATCTCAACAGGCCTAGGCGGGAATTACTAGGCGCCCATGCGTTTAAGCCAGTCCTGGCCAACGCCGCGGTCGCGGATGATCAGCAGCGGATCGGTCGAATCCAGCCTCGCACAAATGCGGTAGACCTCCAGCGTCTCAGCGCTCATCTCGCCGCGCTTGTAGAAGAACATGGCCGCGGCATAGCGGGTTCGGCCCGACCATTTTTCGCCGAGCGGCGTGTTGACCAGCTGCCACTGCTCGGCGGCCTCGGCATCGATTTCGCGACTGTCGGTGTCGTCAGTCATCTCTAAAAATCCGCAGGCGGATTGGCGGTGCGGCGGTCGAGCCTGACGAACGGCCGCGGCACCAGTTTGGCACGCTTCAACAGCTGGTGATACCGCAGCTCGCGCCTGGCATAGATCTCGACCCAAAGGTCCGCTGCAGGCGGGGGCGCCGATCTGGTCCACGCATCGCCGGGATCGCCACCTTTTGCCAACGGTGCCTTCGACATCGTTTTCTCCAAGGATGCCTATCTCGACGAGAACATTCGAACCCGGGCAGCCCTGCAGAAGGTGCTTGACAGTGGCGAGCACCGTCCCACTGATCTTCGCGGCCGAAGCCAGTCGGCTAGCCGGCGATGCTGGAGACCATCACCCGATGAAGACAACAGAGGCGCGCGAAGCCCTCCTCGAACCGGCGCGAAAAAGCGATTCCGAAAAGCGCGGCCGCAAGGCGTCGAAAGAGACAAGGCAGTTTCAACTGATCGAAGCGACAATCGATTCATTGGCCAAGCGCGGCTATTCGGAAACGACTATGGCCGACGTCGCCGACGGCGCCGGCTTGTCGCGCGGCATCGTCAATTTCCATTTCGAGAGCAAAGAGAAGCTGCTCGTCGCCACTTTGCAATACATGTATGACGAGTATTCGGCGCATTGGCGCAGCGCCTTGCAAAAGGCCGGCGATGATCCCGCGCGCCAGTTGCAGGCATTGGTCGCGGCCGATTTCGACCGCTCGATCTGCAACAAGCGCAAGCTGGCTGCCTGGTGTGCCTTCTGGGGCGAGGCCAAATCGCGGCCGAAATATCAGGCGCTGAGCAGCGCACGCGATGCCGTCTACCAGAACATCTTCATCGATCTTTGCGCGGCGCTCAAGCAGAGCGGCTTCTATGCCTATGAACCACAAGTCATGGCGCTGGCGCTCAGCGCCATGCTGGATGGTCTGTGGCTGCATTTGATGATGGGCACCGAAGACACCACACGCGAGACGGCACTGCAGGCCGCGAACGGGTTCCTGTCCGCGGCATTCCCCAAGCACTATCCGAAATCTGCAGCCAGCGGTGCCAAGCCGGCGTGAACAATCAAAAAGAGGATGGAACAGCATTGAAGACTATAACCCGACGCCCGACACTGACAGCGGCATTGGCTGCAGCACCGGCGGCTTCGGCGACGGGGCTGGCGGCTTCGGCCGCGGCGCTGGCGGCGGACAAGGACCTCGTCCTGTTTAACTGGTCCTGTTACGAGGATCCCGGCTTCCATCCGCAGCCGGTGGCGCCGGAGTTCAAGCAGCGGATGGTCGCGGAATTCGAGAAGATCAAGGCCGGCTAATGAAGTTCAAGATCGAACGAGCCGATGTGGCCATCGTCGGCGCCGGCTTCACCGGCCTGTCGGCCGCGCGTGAATTGAACCAGGCCGGCATCGATGTCGTGGTGCTCGAAGCCCGCGACCGTGTCGGCGGACGCGTCGAAGCCGTGCAGAACGGGCTCGGCGAGCGGATCGACAGCGGCGGCCAGTTCCTGTGCGAAGACATGCCGGAATTGATGGCGCTGGTGCGAGCGCGCGGCAAGACATTGGTCGAGACCCATGTCGCAGGCGAATTCGTCACGCAGCCGCGAATGAGCGAGGCGCAAGCCGGGCGCACTTACGGCACCGCGATGCGAATACGCGAGCGGATGAATGCGATCGCACCGAACGACCCGGCCATTGCCGGCTTGACGGTTGCGGCATGGCTCGATCGCCAGGCCGATCCCGACGATGCCAAGGCCGCCTTTCGGTCGATGATCGAGGGCCTGTGGTGCCTGGCAATGGAAAGGCTGCCGCTGTGGTACCTGATCGACAATGATCGCCGCGTCACCAACGAGGTGTCGGAGCTGCAGTATTTCGTGCGCGAAACCATGCATTCGCTGGCGGATGATCTTGCGCGGGATCTCGGCGATCGACTGCGGCTGAATACAGCTGTCGAGGCCATTGAGGACGGGCCGGGAGGGGTTCGCGTCGTTTCGCCTGCCGGCGCGATCGAGGCACGAGCGGTACTGGTCGCCGTACCGCCGATGATGGCCTCGAGAGTGGATTTCGTGCCGCCGCTGCCGGCTGTGCTCAAGAGAGCCCTCGGCGTCTGGCAAAGCGGCGCGGTGATTAAAATGCTGGTGCGCTATCCCAAGGCTTTCTGGCGCGACAGGGGCTTGAGCGGCATGGTGATGTGGCGCGATCCGCACGGGCTTTTTGCCTGCGATGCAAGCAGGGACGAGGATCATGCAGCACTTGTCGTCTTCATCGGCGGGCCGCTGGCGCAGCGCTGGCGGGATCTGGACGACGCAGCGTTACGCGCAAAGGTGACATCAAAGCTGGAAGAGGCGCTCGGTATCGAGGCGGCCGGCATTATCGATCTCAGCTATCGCGACTGGACCGGGGATCGCTGGAGCGGCGGCGGTTACAGCGATCTGATCGTCGATGCGACGGCAACTGATGCCGAACGCATTATCCGTGCTGGCGCGTCGCCGATCCATTTCGCCTCGTCGGAGCTGTCGCCATCATTTCCGGGCTACGTCGAGGGCGCCATCGTCGCCGGCCGCATTGCTGCGCTAGAAATTATTCAGACGGCCATCGCCATCAGAGCCTCAGGGTCATAAGCGAGGCGGATCGAGCTGCCGACCGGGATCGACGCGCATTGCCACGAGCTCAGCCTGCTGGTCAGGCCGCTGATCAACATGTGCGTAATGTCGCCGCCGCTGATCATCACGCGCGAGCAAATCGACGACATGGTGTCGATCTTGCGCGAAGGCATTTCGCGCATGATGGACGATCTGCGCCGGGAAGGGGGTCTGGGAGGAATAGGCGTTTATCGCCGGCGGCCTTATCGACGTCTTGCCTTTGCTGGCGGCGGCCCGTGGCGTCCATATCGGGTTTCCTGGAGGCGAACGCCGTCTTGAACTATGCGTGGTGAGCCCGCGTTCTGGCGGCCTTCTGCGCCGCCGCCTTCCTTCCGCTGGCGCCTTTCGTCTCGGCGGCCTTCTTTGCGGCGGCCGAGCGCTCCTCAGCCGTCCGGCGCGAGGCCGCACGCTTGGCCTGCTGCGCCAGCGCCTCGTGCGATGCCGTGCTCTTCGGCTCGTGCTCGAGCACCTTGGAGACGGCTTTCGAGACCCGCGGGCGGCGTTTCGGCGTGCGTTCGCCCTGGCCGGCCTCATAGGCGTATTCGGCGCTTTTGCGCGTGCTCTCCTTCACCTTGCCCTTTTTGGGCGGGGGCAGGTCTACGCCTGCGCGTCTCGCCTCGGAAAGCCCGATGGCGATGGCCTGCTGGGTCGAGCGCGCGCCGTGCTCGCCGCGGCGGATCTTATCGATCTCCTCGTGCACGAACTCGCCGGCCTGCGTGCTCGGCGATTTGCCCTCGCGCTTGTCCTTTCGGGCCTTCTCGATGGTCTTCTTGTCCGGCATTGTCTTTCTCCCACATACGGGTTGCGACAGCCATTCGGGTTGCAGCTGCGCGCTGTCTTATGAGGATCATAACGCGTTGAGGACGCAAATGATCCCGGGACTGGTGATGCAAGCCCCGGCTGTCAGGGCGTCGACGCCGATCTGTCCGAAATCAGATGGCGCAAGAACCATCGGCTCGCGAGATCCGCGACTTCGTCCAGGGCGCCGGGCTCCTCGAACAGATGTGTCGCGCCAGGGACGATGGCGAGCTCCTTCTCGCAGCGGAGCGCCGCCAGCGCCGAGCGGTTGAGTGCGATCACTTGCGTGTCCGCGCCTCCGACGACGAGCAAGGTCGGCGCCCGGACGCGCGGCAGGGCGAGCGCTGCAAGGTCGGGCCGGCCACCACGCGAAACCACGGCTGCGGCCTGGTCGGGCCGTTCGGCCGCCGCCACCAGGGCGGCACCGGCGCCCGTGCTCGCGCCGAAATAGCCAAGACGCAACCCCGACGTGTCCGGCGAGGCGCCGAGCCAATCCGTGACGCCGACCAGCCGGTCGGCGAGCAGTCCGATATTGAAGCGCAACTCGGCCGTGACCTGGTCGATCCGCTCCTCTTCGGCGGTCAACAGGTCGACGAGGAAGGTGGCGAGGTTCGCCTCGTTCAGCCTTCGGGCCACGTAGCGGTTGCGCGGGCTGTGGCGGCTGCTTCCGCTGCCGTGGGCGAAGAGCACAAGGCCACGAGCATCCGGGGGCAACGAAAGATTGCCCTCAAGCGTGACAGGCCCCGCGGGAACATGCACGACGTGCTCGCTATCCCGGTCCATGTCCATCTCCGCTATGTCGATCTGGTGCCAGGCACCGGACCCGCGCTCGCGCGCCCGGCCAATTCTTCTTCGGAAGCGGCAGGCTTGTCGGAAGCCGCAGGCTTGGGCACGCAGCTGGCGAGGAGCGCGCGGACCTCTTCATCGCTCGTTTGTGAGAAATCCACGTACCAGCGCCCGACACCCAGCAACGGCTCTGGTGTCGTCGCGCAAACGACCTCGTCGGCGTCCGCCCGCATCGCGTCGCAAGTGTCGGGGCTACCGACGGGAACGGCCGCGACAATATGGGCGGCGTGGTTTTTTCGCAGCGCCTTGATCCCGGCCCGCATGGTCGATCCGGTCGCAAGCCCGTCATCCACGAGGATAATGGTCCGTCCATTCAACTGCGGCGGGGGTCGCCCGTCCCTATAGAGGTGCTCGCGGCGCAGAAGCTCTTTTTCCTCCTTTGCGGCGACCGCGTCGATGACATGTGGCGGGATCGCGAGACCGCTGACGATTTCGTCGTTCAGGACACGTACGCCTGAGGGCGCGATCGCCCCCATGGCCAGTTCCTCGTGACCGGGGACGCCGAGCTTGCGCACGACGAAGACGTCGAGCGGTGCCTTGAGTGCCTGCGCGACCTCGTAGCCGACCGGCACGCCGCCTCGGGGCAGCGCCAATACGATCACGTCGTCGCGGCCGGCAAAGCGAACGAGCTCCCCGGCGAGTCGCCGCCCGGCCTCGCGGCGATCTGAAAAGATGATAGCCATGACCTTCAATCCGCGTGCATCTGTTTTCCCGGTGGATGTTTTGTCACCAGCCTGCGGCCACATGCCCTGGGATGGCTGCGGCACCGGTACCATTTTGGAACTCGCTCGCTGCCTGGACGTTCCAAGAATAGTTTCGATCGCGAGGTGCCGGCACCGGCCCGGGTTAACGCGGATCGGGAAGATCGAAGATAGCGATCCGTACATGCCTCGTCCGGCGATTTCGCGATGCGCGGCAACAGGCGCGTCTGGCGGCTTGTTGCCTCAGCAATCAGAGAGAGGAATGTCCCATGCAAGTTCAGGAGATCATGAGCCGTCGGACCGAACTGGTCGGCCCGAACACTACAATCAGGGATGCCGCCCGGAAAATGCGGGCCGACAATCTCGGCGCCCTTCCGGTCGGCGAGAATGACAGGCTGGTCGGCATGGTGACAGACCGCGACATCGTGATGCGCGGCGTCGCCGAGGAGCGCTCAGCCGGCAACACGACCGTTCGCGAGGTCATGTCCGAGCATGTCTATTGGTGCTTCGACGACGCCGATATCACCGATGCGGCGAAGATCATGGCCAAGCATCAGGTGCGTCGTCTTCCGGTGATCAACCACGACAAGCGCCTCGTCGGCGTCATTGCCCTGGCCGACCTCGGGCGGACCCATAAGGAAGCCGCCAAAATCGCTCTCGAAGGCGTTTCCGAGGCAACGGACGATCCCCGGCGCTAGACGCTCGCCTGAGCGGTTGCCGCCGTGCTCGCCGTTCTCCCTCCCTCGGGGGTGAACGCAGCCTGCTCAGGCAGCCTTCAGTTTGGCTATTATCGCGCTTTCACTTCTATGCGGCGTGTCTTGTCCTTTGCAGCGGGATTCTTCGGAAGCTCGACAGTCAAAACGCCGTTCCTGAAAGTGGCCTGCACCTTGTCGGCATCGATCTCCGCTTCCAGGGGGATCGTCCGCTGAAACCGGCCATAACTGCGTTCGCTGTAGGTGTGGCCGCGGTCACTTTCCTTGTGCTCCGAACGCTTCTCGCCCGTAATGGAGAGGGTGTTGTCGCGCAGATTGAGCTCAACATCCTTCTGCTCGAGCCCCGGCAATTCGGCGGTGACCTTATAGGCTTGGTCTGTTTCATATACGTCGACGCTCGGCCAAAGATCGCTGGCCGTAGTCGCTTCGGCCATTGGCGCAAAGAAGTCGTCGAACAGGCGATCGATCTGCCGGTGGAATGACGTGAGTGGGTCTTGCGCGGACGGGTAGAGGCTGCGCGATGGCGTCCAGGGCGCCAAATGATGATGTGCCATGGTTCTTCTCCTGTTTTCGTGTCTGCATCACTCGTCGCCATGTGATCGGCGACGGCAAGCAAAACTCGTCCACCCATGAGGATGTTCCGAGCGCCGACCAAGAAAGGCGGTCGAAAAAACAGCGGCAAAAAGCCGGCCCGAATTCCCTCATGACGGGACCTCCGACAATGAATGCGCATCAGGATATGCCCCATCGGGGAACAACGGGCAGGTACGGCTGTTTGGTCACATCAGCCTAGTCGGATTTGAACGGAAGGAGGAATTCGATGAACGCCACCGGACTCGACGTATTCGACAAGACACTGCAGACCACGAACATCTGGCTCGACGAGATCATGGACGAGATTGGACCGGATCGGCAGGTCGCCTGGCACGTCCTCGGAGCGGTGCTGCACGCCCTGCGCGACCGTATGCAACCCGATCTTGCAGCCCACCTCGGCTCGCAGCTGCCGATTCTGGTGCGCGGCGCCTTCTATGACCAATATCAACCTTCCAAAGCTCCCGAGAAGGTGCGGTCGCTCGACGAGTTTCTGGCCAAAATCAAGGCGGAGCTGGAATTTAGCCGTCCGATCGATTCCAAGGATGCATTCAGGGTCGTGTCCAAGGTGCTCGCCCATCACGTCGGAGAAGGACAGATGCACAAGGTCTGGGAATCCCTGCCAGGCGAGATAAGACGCGTCGCCGAAGCTCAGCAAGCGGCGTGAACGGCGCCGGCGCGGGTTTCTCGGTCGCAACCTTCTTGGGGAAACAGCAATGCCACTCACCCTTATCAGCCCGGCGTTCCCGGCAGACGGAAGAATTCCCGAAAAATATGCGCGTGACGGCCAGAACGTCTCGCCGCCGCTGAAGTGGTCCGGTGTTCCGGATGGTACCAAGAGCCTTGTTCTTGTCGTGCAGGATCCCGATGCGCCAAGCGGGGTTTTCGCGCACTGGGCGGTCTTCAATATCCCGCCGGATGCCGGCGGACTCGCCGAGGCCGAAGACGGCAAGCCCGGCCCGTCGGCACTCAGGCAAGGCACCAACGATTTCGGCAATGCCTATTACGATGGTCCGCAGCCGCCTGCAGGGCACGGCGTGCACCATTACCACTTTCTGCTGGCCGCGCTCGATGTGCCGAGCCTCAGCGTACCGGGACAGGCGGGCGTGCATCAGGTCTGGAAGCAAGCCCAGAAACACGCATTGGAGGAGACGGAGTTGGTCGGAACCTACGAACGGCCGGCGTGACGCGGGCGGCGTCGAGCGCCGCCTTCACAATGTAATCTGGGCAAGCGGTTTTCGGGCAGGGCCGTGGATGACCGAACCGTCGGCGGCGAAGATCGAGCCGTGGCAGGGACAATCCCAGGTGTGGTCCGCATTGTTCCAGGTTACGGTGCAGCCCTTGTGGGTGCACGTCGCCGAAACCGCCTGGAGTGCGCCTTCGGTGTCTCGCCACGCCGCAATCTTTTCGTCTCCCCTGACGATCACGCCACCCATGCCGGGCGCAATGTCGTGGGTGCTCGAGACGATCGATTGACTGCGGCCATTGTTGTGGAAGCCCTCGGGATAGGGCCGCGCCGGATCGTAGAGTTTTTGCCATGGGCTCGGGCGAGCGCAAATCAGGTCGGCGATCATCGTGCCCACGGCCGTCCCGTTGGTGATGCCCCAGGCGTTGAAGCCCGTGGCAATGTGGAAGCCGGCGGCCTTGGGGGGATCGGGTTCGCCGGCATATGGGATCCTGTCGGCCGTATCATAATCCTCATTGCACCAGCGCCAGGCGACGTCGCCGACCGGAAGGTTCTTTCTCGCCCATTTTTCCAGTTCGACGAACCGCCTCGCCACGTCGCCATCCCAGCCGGTGTTGAATTTGGGGCCGAGCGCGACCAGCAGTGGACCGTCGGCATCACGGCCTGTGCGAATGGAATGCGTCGGGTCGTCGATGCCGATGAACATGCCGTCGACAGGGAGGGGATCATCGATCCGAAAGGCCATCACGGTGTGGCAGCGCGGTTGCGTCCGGTTCGCTATGCCGACGGGGCTCTTCACCGTCATGTTGGTGGCGACGACGACGTGCCCGGCATCGACTGCGCCGGCATCGGTGACGACGCGCCAGCGGCTTGCCTCGTCGATCGAGGTGGCGCGGCTGTTCTCGAAGATCCGACCGCCACGCGATGTCACCGCTTCCGCGAGGCCAACCAGATACATCGCCGGATTGAACTGCGCCTGGTCGGGGAACCGTAATGCCGCGGCCGTTTCGAAAGGCAGTGGTGCGCGTTCGAGAAGCTCGGCCTCCAGCCCGACCTGACGCGCGGCCTCCGCCTCGGCCGCGACCTTCGCGCGCCGGCTTTCATCGCAGGTGTAGGTATAGGCGTCCTTGCCTTCGAGATCGCAGGCGATGGCGTAGTTGTTGACCCAATCGTGGATTTGTCGCGCGCCGGCGGAATTCGCATCAGCATAGGTCTGCGCCAGGTCCCGGCCAACGCTGTCGATGAGATGACGATAGATCAGCGCATGCTGCGTGGTGATCTTGGCCGTCGAGCGGCCGGTCACCTGGCCACCTACGCGCAAGCCTTCAATGACGATCACCGACCGGCCCGCCTCGCAAAGCCAAAGCGCCGTCGTCAGCCCGACGATTCCGGCCCCCACGACAACGGCGTCCGCACGGATCGAACCTTCGAGCTGAGGATAGTTCGTGGATCTGGCTGCCGCCACCCAACAGCTTCCCGGTTTTCCCAAGAGAATGGCCATTTCAACCGCGTCCCTTGCGTCTCGATGCACTTCCATCGACAACCGCGCCGGCGGAGGAACGTTCCCGAGCTTGGTCGCCTTCAATCATTGTCTCGCCACCCCGGGTCAGAAAAGCACCGGGAAGATGCGAGGTGCAGGCCATCACCCAGGTGATCGCCTCGCGGTCGTATTCGTCGCCGGAGCGCCAGTCCTCGAAGAAGGCGTTCAGCCTATCGACACGCCCCGGCCTGATACCGGCGGCCTGCAGGCCGAGCGAAACGCCGTAATTGGTGAAGGCGAACTTGGTGTCGCGCAGCCATGGGGCGCGGCTGAAATATCCGGGCGGGTCGACCCACATCGTTTCCAGGGTTCGCAGCGAACGCCTTGTCTGGGCCTCGGCCCACGGCTCGTCGGGAAAGAAATGGGCGAGCCACAGCATCATGCCGAGGCCGAGGTCCTGCTCGATGTCGAGGGTGCGCCAATCGCGCTCCATCAGGTCACGCATTTGCGCGATCTCGGGCGCCAGTTCCTCTTCGTCGAGCATCCGGTAAGAGACGTAGCCGTCATAGGCATCCATGCTGCCGAGGCCGTAGCCGGGGTAAGGACGGCTCAGATCCTCCTGCATCTTCCAGATCACGCCGCGGCCGGGGACCACAAAGGCCGGGTGAATGTCGCGCGCCAGCGCAATGCCGCGCTTGCGGTATTCCGGGTTCAGATCGCCGAGACGCGCCAGGGCGAACAGCCACATCGCCAGATAGTGGAAATACTGGCCGTCGCGATCGGCCGCTTCGCCGATCCTCAGTCCGCGCCGGCGGCCGAGCACACGCTCGACATCCACGACCAGCCATTCGGCCGCGTCCAGCCAGCGCTGTTCGCCAGTTTCTGTGTAAAGCGAGACGTAGAGCACGACCCCGAATGCATCGGTCCAGAGATATCGCAAGCCGTTGGGCCAGATGCCTTCGGCGCGCATCCAGTCGAGTTTTCGCAGGACGTAGTCGACGTCACGCAGCATCGCGCCAAGGCCCGAACTGGCCGAGCCGGCCGATGTTCGGTGTCGCGCGATTGTGAGCATGCAGAATTTCGAGCATGTCTCTCCTCGTCCGGTTGATCTGTCGCGAAACGATCTGATCGGCGGCAGGTTCCTTGGCCATCTCGACAACGACAGATGCGGCGGCATTCCCGGGGCGGCGTAGGCCAGATAACCAAGACTGGTCGAGAGCGATAGACCCGCACTCGCAGCCAGGATTGTTTCAAGAAGCGATCTCATGACGGCGCGCAAGGAAGGCAAAAAAGGTGGCGCAGTTCAATCGAAAAGCCATCAAATTCGATTGATCCTGGTGTCGGATGACGCAAGCCGCAAATGTAGTCAATAGCCTCCGTACATGACCTTCGGCAGCCAGACGACGATTGAGGGGAACACGATGCACAGTCCCACTCCGATCGCCTGCAGGCACAAGAAGGGGACTGCGGATCGGAAGATCGTCGCCATCGAGATCTCCGGCGGCGCAACGCTCTTCAGATAGAACAGCGAATAGCCGAAAGGCGGGCTAAGGAACGCCATCTGCATGTTGACCATGAAAATGACACCATACCACAGCGGCACGTCTTCAGGAGCCACACCGGCTAACCCGAACGTGCCGCCGAATTCGAGTGACCTAAGGATGGGCAGAAAGATCGGTACGGTGAGAAGGAGAATGCCCACCCAGTCCAGAAACATGCCGAGGACGAACAGGATGATCATCATCAGAACAAGAACGCCGTACGGCGCCAAGCCTGTTCCGAGTATGGATTCGGCGACGAAGCTCTGGCCGCCCTTCAGGATGAAGAAGCCGACGAACATGGTGGCGCCGAAGAATATCCACATTACCATTGCCGTGGCCTTAAGCGTCGCGACACTGGCTTCGCGGATCGTGTCCCAGTTCAGGCGCCGATGTGCGGCACAGACGATGAAAGCACCGAACGTGCCGATGCCGGCGGCTTCGACCGGCGTGGCAATGCCCATGAAGATGACCCCGAGCACAAGCAGGATCAGCAGTATCGGCATGAACGTGCGGCGCAAAAGCTTGATTTTTTTGGCGAATGCGATGCGCTCGTCCGGCGGCAACGCAGGGCCGAGCTTGGGGTTGATGTAACAGCGCGCCGTCACGTAGGCGACATACATCCCGGACAGCATCAGCCCGGGGAACACCGACCCGATCAAAAGCTCGCCCAGCGACTGCTGCGCCACGACGGCATAGACGATCGCCATGACGGAAGGGGGTATGAGAATACCAAGGGTCCCGCCTGCAAGAAGCGAGCCGCAAGCGAGCTTGGCGTCATAGTTGCGGCGCAGCATGGCGGGAAGCGCGATCATGCCCATCGTCACTTCCGTCGCCCCGACGACACCGACCATCGCGGCCAGCAGCGTGCAGGAGATCACCGTGGCCGAAGCGAGCCCGCCTTTCAGCCCGCCCAGCCATTTGTAGACGACATCGAACAGCTCCTCGATGATGCCCGCCTTCTCGAGAATCGCGGCCATGAAGATGAAAAGCGGCACCGCCGAGAGCTGATAATCCGTCATGAACGGGAAGACCCGAGCAGGCAGCATGTTCAGCATGGCCGAATTGCCGAACAAAAAGAGGAAGAGCACGGCGAGGCTGCCGGTGCAGAAGGCCATCGGCAGTCCGAGCAGCAGAAGGACGCCCAGACCCCCGAACATCAAAATGCTGAGCCACAGGATCGGAAGCTCGAGACCCATCGCTCAGCCGATCCTTCCGAATGCAGTGGCGATGTCTCGCATCAGCCGGGACAGGCCCTGAAGCAGCAGGAGCGCCGCCCCGATTGGGATCGCGAGCTTTACCGGCCAGTATTGGATGCCCCATTCGGTGAACGAGCGTTCGCCAACCGCCATGGCATCGCTCGCAAATCGCCATCCTGTGACCAGCATGGTGCCGGTGAACAGGAAGAAGAAGGCCGAGGTGATGATGTCGCAGACAGCACGACCGCGTTCGGTGAGATGGCTGTAGACAATGTCTACCCTGACATGCGATTCGTCGCGGTAGGCATAAGCGCCTGCCAGCATGTACTGGATGCCGAACATAAGAAACATGCTTTCATGCACCCAGTTCGTCGGTGAGTTGAAAACAAAACGGGCCACCACTTCGTAGTAATACGCCATCACTGCGAGAACCGACCAGTAGGCGACCAACTCGCCCGTCACCTTGACCAGCCGGTCGACAGGCCGGAAAGCGGCGAGCGGCATCTTGACGGGCGTGGCGGGAACGTCGGTCACAATCGGATGGGTTTCTGTTGGATTCGGTTGAACCTCACGTTCGCGGGCGCGTCGAACCAGGCCGGGCATCAGAAAGGCGTCGCCTGCGAGAGCGAGACCAAGCAGAAGTCCGGCAATTCGGCCAATGCTGTTGGCGCGCTCGAGCCTATGGGCGGCGGCGGCCAGATTTTCGCGCGCCACCGTGGCGTCTGCCTCAGCTTTCGCCAGGCGATCGGCAGCACCCTCTTTGCTGGCTGCCACATCTGCCTTGGCATGCAGCAACAGCCTTTCAGCGTGTTCGCTCTGGAATCGCGCGAGCGACACTGCCTCACGTCCGTCGCGTACCTGGGCGCCCGTCCAAAGCACTGCAATGAAGAGCGGGATAAAAGTGAATCCCCACCTGCTCTTCAGATAAAAGCGGTGCATGCCGAGGAAGCCCGCAGTGACCAGGAACAGGTAAGCAAGAAAGAGATTCGGACGGCCGGCATCGCGCTGTGCCCGCTCGCGATGCACAAGGAAGCCCGCGGCAACCGGGAAAAGCACGAGGCTTGACCAGTATAGCCAGTGCGGCAGCACGAATGTGAGTGAGGGCATCGGCGACTGCCTCTTGCAGGAGAGTGCGCCCGCCCGGACAGGGCGGGCGCGGAGAGCCTCAGAGGTTGATCGACAATCCCTGATACATGTCCGGCGTTACGTAACCGACGGTCGGGTTCTCCATCACCTCAAGCTGCAGTCTGAAGATTCGCGCGGCGTCCTTGTCCTTATTGGCCCACTCGAACCAGATCGGCACCGCGATTTCCTGGAACTTCTGGAGGTCCTCCGCTCCAAGCCGATTGATTTCAATGCCGGCATCCAGGAATTTCTGCCAGGCCTCCATGTCGGCCTTCTGGATGGCCCCGAAATGAGTGTTGGAATAGACTTGGATTTCGTCTTCCACGAACTCCTTGAGGTTGTCCGGGAGTTGGTTCCAGACGTTCATGTTGACGGCAAAGTCCATCAGATCGACGGGCTGGTATACGGACATCAGACCGGCTGGGCCCATGGAAATGTACTTGGTCACCTGCTGGAATCCGAGCGCCCAGTTTACCGCCGGCCCAGTGTAGTCGGCTGCATCGATCGTGCCTTTCTCGAGCGCGGAGAATACCTCGCCCCCCGGCAGCAGCGTCGTCTTGGCGCCGGCTTTCGCGAATGTCTCGGCGATCATGCCGCCCGGTACGCGCAGCTTCAGATCCCTGAAATCCTCGATCGAGCGGATCGGTGTCTTTGAGTGGATGATGTTCGGGCCGTGGTGAATGCGGTTGACGTAGTAAAGACCTTGTTTCGCATAAAGGTCGCGCGCGGCCTGCAGACCACCTTTTGAATAGAAGAAGATGTCCCATTCGTGCGGATAGCGTAGCCCCATCGTGTAAGAAGACAGGAACGCTGTCGCGGGAAGCTTACCGGCCCAGTAAAGTGAAAACGAATTCATCGCTTCCAGGACGCCGTTCTTCACCCCGTCGAGCAGCTCGAAGTCACCGACGATGTCCTTTGCCTTGAACGGCTGAAATTCGAGTTGGCCTCCGGTCTTTTCCTTGATGGTGCCACACCAGTTTTGGAAAGTTTCAAGTCCGACACCGGCCGGCCACGAGGTTTGAATCTTCCAGATGATTGTGTCAGCGGCTCCGGCCCTTCGAACCCAGGGAGCGGTAACCGCCGTCGCCGTTAGCCCAGCGACAAGTCCACTCGTCTTTAGAAATCTTCGCCTTGATTGGGAATGCGATTCTCCGTCCATTGTCTTCCTCCCTGTTCGGCAAGCGGACCTGGGCCCGCCGCCGGTCTCAAAACGTAAAATCCAATGGCACAACGGATGCCCCTTTCTTCTGGGACCAGAGCTGCCCCTTTCGCATCGGTTGTGGCTGAATTGCCAAGGCCGCTAACGAGAGCGAAAGGAACTGGCGCGCAGCTTGCAAATAACATAGCGCAGCGCGATGATTTTCAATCACTGCGCGCCCGACCCGCAATATGCTCGTGCGGTTTCACTGAATCCATCCTTTTTAGTGGGTTATCGCCTTAGTCCACGCAGCGTTCCTCCTGCTTATCCGACGCTCGGTGCGGCTTTCGTCCCTGCTTCTCAGGCCGAAACATTGGCCAGGTGACTGCACTCCGTGGTCCTGGTTTGCGTCGAAACGCCAGCGGTGCTGACCGCCGCTTTGGTGGCAAAGGCAATGCAACGGATTTGGAGCGCTGACTGCATTCGGCTTGGATTTCATCCAAAGAACTCTCCAACTTCCGGTCGTGCGGCGACGTAGAGTACGACCCCGAATGCATCGGTGCACAGATACCGCAAGCCGTTGGGCCAGATGCCTTCGGGCGCATCGCGCCAAGGCCCGAACTCAAGGCAGCCTTTGCCGATGTTCGGTTCCACGCGATTGCAAGCATGCGGCAAATCTGCCTCCGCTCCGGTTGATCCGGCCAGATACCGCCAAACGATCTGATCGGCGGCAGGTTCCTTGGCGGACCGGTTGAGGGACCGCCTGATCATGAGTTTCAGGTCCAGGCGTTCACTTCCGCACGGTGGAGGTTTCATTGCCGCACCCGATCGTGCTCTCCCTGGGCAGCATCAACGCCGACGAGCGGAGCAATACAGAAAGCGACAGCCGCGCGAACACGGCAAAAAAGTGCACTGTCACCGTATTCCAGCTCAGAGCGGTCCGAAATCCGGGATGCAGGTCAGTCCCGAACAGATAGTTCAGCCGCGGGATGCGAGAGCGCCTCAAACTCTGCCTTCGTTAGCTCTTGCTCGGTCTGAAGCCACCGCGCCAAGAGGACTCCGAAACCTTCGGGGATCCGCAATGCCTTTGCTTGGTCTCGCCCCAACTGCGCCAGGAATGCGCACCATTGATCGTATTCCGTTTTGCCGGTGTCGCTCTTCCACTCAACATAGGCATACTGGGCCACAGTCTTAATTTCGTGGCTGGGGATCGGTTCGATGCGGTAATGGTATGCGCCCTGCAGGACCTGATAACCGAATACAAGCAGAGCGCCGGCCCAGTCCAGCGCACTCCGTTTCAAACGCCGGTTGATGCTGACGGAGAATCCCTCGGTTTCAACCTCGTGCCACCAATGTACTGGCATGTACAAAACGTCACCTGCATTCAGTACGGCAATCTCTCCATGCAGTTGCTTCAACAACGGGAACTGATCAAAATCGGGATTATTCAGATCCACAAGCGCTCGCCTGGGCTTGTCGGCCGTCTTTTCATGCTGCGGATAGATGAAACTATAATCCCAAGGGGGGAACATTTTTACCGCTTTTGTCCCATGTAGCTGCACCAGGAATGCGTACCAATGATCATAATGCGCCTTGGCGGTAACCCCTTCGGAAGCAACATAGGGAGACGAGCCAACGAACTCCAGGTCGCTTGGCCAGGGCAATGCTTCCAGAAGACTGCTCGGGACTTTCCCACCAAACATGTAGTAGCGCTCGTTTGCGTCGATCA
The DNA here is from genome assembly GCF_005063415.1 of Mesorhizobium sp. Classification (GTDB taxonomy): domain Bacteria; phylum Pseudomonadota; class Alphaproteobacteria; order Rhizobiales; family Rhizobiaceae; genus Mesorhizobium. The sequence continues at coordinate 6,215 of NZ_SUEG01000045.1, read as the reverse complement.
GTGGTCGCCATTTCCCCTGGCCTAGGATCCGGTCGAACAACTCGCGAAAGGTCATTTCGTGGGTCATTCCGCTCTTGCGCAAAACATAGGATGCAGTGGAAACCGTGGCATCGTCCCCTGGAATCACCGTAACCTGCCCGGTATTCCGCGCCCATTTGGGGTCATCCAATCCCCAACCGTCGGAGGCTGAAACCCAGCCTCGAACAACAAACGGCCGATTTTGCCGGATTGCCGTGGGGATTCGTCTGCGGTCAATCTCCTCGATCGGTTTCATGTCAAGCTTTGGCGTTTTGGGAGCTGTTTCGGCGAGTTTGGCGTTGCTGGCCATGGTTTGCACCCTTATTGAGATGACCTTAATCAAAGAAATAGAACACAAATTGCGTTTCAGCTGGATGCTATGTAGCTGTCGGGGGCGATGTCGTCGTGCATTCGAATGGCAGCGATCCAGACACTATGGTGTTCAACAGCCGTGCTGATCGAGGAAAGCCGTCACCTGGCAGCGCGACACGCCGCTAGTCTGGCAGAGTTTGGCGCTGTTTCCATTCCCTACCGTGAGAATGTCGAGTTCAGCGTTCAGCCTGCGCATGCGCGGCGTCGACAAGGCCGAGCGGCGGCGACGCGTCGATAAGTGGCTGGAGCGCATGCAGATCGGAGAGTTGCCGAGTTGCCGAGCGCAGCGTTGCACATTTTTCGGCGGAACTTCCTACGGCGGCGGTTCACTAAGCCTTTGAAACTGTGGTGATCCCGACAGGAATCGAACCTGTGACCTACAGATTAGGAATCTGCCGCTCTATCCTACTGAGCTACGGGACCATCGCGCCCGACACATAACCGCTTCGGATCGTTTCGCCAAGAGGCAGCTAGGCTGCTCGCTTGGGTTCGACAGCGAACGGGCTCAGGCCCAGCCAGGTCTGCATTTTACGGGCGATATCCTGGTCTCCCGTCAAGATGACTTTCGCCCCGGCCTTCTCGACGGTGATCAGCCCCATCCAGATTTCGGTCATGGTGTGCAGGTCGGTCGAGACGTAGAGATCGACATCGAAGCCCGGATCGTACCAGCAGAGGTCGACCTCGCCGTGCTTCTCGACGATCAGCCACCATGACCGTTTGGAGGCGGGGAGCTCCTGATACAGAAACTGTATCACCGTGCGGCCGTCGGGCAGCGGCGACGCGTTGAGATTGCGCCGCATGTCCCACATCAGCAGCGACGGATCGAGGTTCTTCAGCGACAGCCGCGACTCGACCCATTTCTGCCCCCAAAAGCCCATCGCCTCGACGACGGAACGCAGATCCCGGCCAGCCTCTGTCATCCGGTATTCGAAGATGCCTTTCTCGCCGCGCACCTCCTTGCGCTCGACGATCCCGGCCAGCTCGAGCTCCTTGAGCCGTTGCGACAGAAGGGTCGGCGACATTTTGGGGACGCCGCGGCGCAGATCGTTGAAACGGGTCGAGCCCGCCACCAATTCGCGAAGCAGAACCATGGTCCAGCGGGTGCACAGCACCTCCGCGGCCATCGATAACGGGCAGAACTGCTTGTATCCGGCCTGGGTCATGATGTTGCCTTCCCCTCAAACTCCGCCGGGACAATAGGCCTTTCCCCGCGGCACGGCGAGTACAGAAACTGTACCGGCCCAGTGTGGTGGATTTGAAATTCCTGCTTTCTGGGTGGCATCAGCGTTAGGAACTTCAAATCCAAAACCACACTGGAAATCCAAGCACTTGCTGGTGTGGCTTTTGAATCCGAAATTCGCTCGCTGCGTTGCTCCAAAGTGAATGCGAATTTCGGATTCGCCACACCAGTACAGATCGCGGACTGGCTGGCGCCGGCCTTGCCATGCGACCCCTCTGCCGCTGCACGGGATACCCCTGTGCACGACCAGGAGACATGACCCATGACCGCTTACGTTATCGCAGACATCAAAGTGAGGGACCCGAAGTGGATGCCGGCCTATGCCGCTTCGGTCCACGACCTCGTTCACAAGCATGGCGGCAGATATCTGTCGCGCAGCGGCAATGTGAAGACGCTCGAAGGCAAGCCGCTCGACACGACGCTGATTGCCTTGATGGCGTTCCCGACCGAGGCCGCGGCTCGCGCCTTCACCGACGATCCTGCCTACGCACCCTTCGTTTCGGCCCGTCAGGGCGGCAGCGACAGCCGTTTCCAGCTGATCGACAATTCCGATCTGGCCGGAACGATCCCGTATCTGCCGAAGGGATGATCTTCCCCTGCATTCGTCGCATCGGGATAGGGATCTCCCAGCAACAACAGCCACAGCGCCCACCTGCCGGACCTCCTTACTTCCGGCGGCCGGCCGGGGTGTGCTTTTCAAGAAGAATGGAATGACTATGACAATCAACTTTCGCAACAAATTCCTCGCTGCCGCGGCGCTGCTGTCCGCCTGCACTGCATTGGCGCAGGCGCATGAGGCAGCGCCCGCGTCCGGTCCCAATCCGCTGGCCGACAAGGTGCGAGCCGCCAACAGCCGCTTCGAGAATGTGGCGGCGGCGACCGCCGAGGGCTATGCGCCCATTCCTTGCGCCAGCGGCATCACCGGCGGCGCCATGGGCATCCACTACGTCAATCCCGGCTACCTCAAGGACGACGCGGTCGATGTCGCCAAGCCCGAAGCCGTCATGTACGAGCCGACGGCCGACGGCACGTTAAAACTGATCGCGGTCGAATACATCACCTCGAAAGGCCCGGCCTCGCTCGATGGGCATCTGTTCAACTTCAACAGCGCGCCCAACCGCTACGGCCTCGGCCCGTTTTACGAGCTGCATGTCTGGGCCTGGAAGGGCAACCCGACCGGCGCGTTCGCCGACATGAACCCGAACGTGTCGTGCGAACCGACGACTGCTGCCAGCCAGTAAGCAGCGAGCCAGGCGGCGCCTACGCCGCCTGGCCGCGCTGAATTGCGGGGGCAGCCAGCAACGGGCGCAAAGACGGCTCGGATAGCGGAACTTTCGGGATGCCGACGCGCTTTAGTGTCCCGAGGAGAGACCGCCATGAGCGCTACAAAAGAGTTCTTTGAAACCTGGCTGCAGGAGAATGTCGGCAATTTGCCGGCCGAGAGCGAGGTGAGCGTCGCCGTCCTGGCGCAGCAATTCGAGCAGGATGCCGACGCTGCCGGCTATGGCCACGAGGTTCGTGAAGACGAGCTCGGCAACATCCAGGAGGCGATCGAGGCAGCGTTGAAAAAGGCGAGAACCGGCGACGAACCGCAGAATGCGGTCCCGATCGAAGACAGTGAACTGGCGCCGGTCATGGAGGCGCTGGAGGTCGAGGATCCGAAGAGCGGACCGTAGCGGTTGCGGCTCTTCCCTTCCACGCTACATGACCGGGCATAATGGATGCCAAACACCTCACACTCGGCGTCGTGATCGGCGTGGCTATCGGCGTCGTGTTGGACAACATTGTTGCGGGCATTGGTATAGGTATTGCTCTGGGCATTGCCTTCGGCCTTGCCCGGAAGTCATCCGGCCGGAGGTGACCAGCAGAACATATCCTGCCCAGTTTTGCCGCCCAGAGATGCGGCGGTCGCCGTACCGCCGGTGCCGAATCGCTACGCCGCCAGCGCCGTCTCCGCCAGCTTCACCCAATAGCTCATGCCGTGCGGGATGACCTCATCGTTGAAGTCGTAGGCCGGGTTGTGCAGGCCGGCGGTATCGCCATTGCCGATAAAGATGAATGCGCCCGGCCGCGCTTCCAGCATGTAGGAGAAATCCTCGCCGCCCATCACCGGCTGGATGGCGCGGTGCACATGGCTGTCGCCGGCCACGCCGGCCGCGATGTCGCTGGCAAAGACCGTCTCTTCCGGATGGTTGAACGTGACGGGGTAGTTGGCATCGTAATTGACCTCGATTGTCGCGCCGAAGGCAGCGCCCACGCCTTGGCAAAGCGCGCGGATGCGCTCTTCAGCCTTCTTGGCGACCTCCTTCTTCAGCGTGCGTACCGTGCCGGCGATCTCGGCGGTCTCTGGAATGACGTTATAGGCGTCGCCGGCGTGGAATTTCGTCACCGAGACGACCACCGCCTCGACCGGATCGGTGCTGCGCGAGGCGATCGTCTGCAATGCGCCGACAAGCTGGCTGGTGATGACGATCGGATCGATGGTGCCGTGCGGCATCGCCGCGTGGCCGCCCCGGCCCTTGACGGTGATGGTGAATTCGGCGGTCGCCGCCATGATCGGGCCCGGCCTGATGGCGAACTGGCCGACCGGCAGGCCCGGCATGTTGTGCATGCCGAACACCTTGGAGATGCCGAAGCGCTCCATCATGCCGTCCTTGACCATCTCGTTGCCGCCGCCGCCGCCCTCTTCGGCCGGCTGGAAGATGACCGCGACGGAGCCGGCGAAATTGCGCGTTTCGGCGAGGTATTTGGCGGCACCCAACAGCATCGCGGTGTGGCCGTCATGGCCACAGGCGTGCATCTTGCCGGGGACGGTCGAGGCGTAGGATTTGCCGGTGATCTCGTTGAGCGGCAGGGCGTCCATGTCGGCGCGCAGGCCGATGGTCGAGCCTTCGCCGTGGCGGCCGCGGATGATGCCGACGACGCCGGTCTTGCCCAAACCCGTCACGATGTCGTCGCAGCCGAAAGCCTTCAGCTTCTCGGTGACGAAGGCGGCGGTCTTGAAGACGTCGAAATTCAACTCCGGCGTCTGGTGCAAATGGCGGCGCCAGCCGGCCACCTCGTCCTGCATTTCGGCGGCTCGGTTCAGGATCGGCATGATGGTTCCATTTCGCTGTTGGAGCAGGCGGTCCTGGCCTGCTGCTTTGCATTGTGCCTGCTGCCTTGCAACCATGCACGCAGCTTTGCATTGTGCTGCTGCTTCCACATTGTGATCGGCAGCACTTTGCCATGTTGACGTCACATAGAGTAAATAGCACCGCGACTGTGGTCCGGGAACAGAGGGCCGGACCATTATCCTGGCGATCGTGTAACGAAATCTTACGAAGCCAGGTGCGACTGCGGCAAGAGGCTATTTCGGTTTCCATGATGCGCTACAGGCATTTCCTCAAACTGTTGGTGGCGGGCGCGGTGGTGCTTGCGGCGCTGGCCGGGCCTGCCTTGGCCAATCCGATCATCCTGTTCGACCTGAACAGCGGCAAGATCCTGCAGCACCAGGACGCATTCAGGCGCTGGTACCCGGCATCGCTGACCAAGCTGATGACCGCCTATGTGGCGTTTCGTGCGATTGCCGCGGGCGAGGTCCAGCTCGATTCGCCGATCAAGGTGACGAAACATTCGGCCGGCGAGCCGCCGAGCAAGATGGGTTTCAAGCCGGGCTCGGTGATGCGGCTGGACAACGCGCTGAAGATGATGCTGGTCAAATCGGCCAATGACATCGCCATGGCGGTCGGCGAGAATATCGGCGGTTCGCAAGCGGCTTTCGCCGAACGCATGAACGCCGAGGCGCGGCAGCTCGGCATGAGCGGGTCGCATTTCGTCAATCCGAACGGGCTCTATTCGCCGGACCAGTATACGACAGCGCGCGATCTCGCTTTGCTGGTGATGGCGATCCGCAAGGAATTTCCGCAATATGCCCCCTGGTTCTCGATCGAAGGCCTCGCCGTCGGCAAGAAGGCGATCTCCAACTACAACCTGCTGATCGGCCGCTATCCGGGTGCCGACGGCATGAAAACGGGTTTCGTCTGCTCGTCCGGTTTCAACATGATCGGCTCGGCGACCCGCAACGGCCGCACCCTGGTCGCCGTAGTGCTCGGCGAACAATCGGCCGTCACCCGCGCCGAGGCGGCGGCAAAACTGCTCGACCAGGGCTTTGCAACGCCGGCGCCGAGCTGGCTGACGGTCGCGGCGCTGCCCACCTATGGCGACACCATGTCGGCCAACGACATGAATGACGAGATTTGCAAGAAGAAGCCGGCCGAGGAGCAGTCGGAAGCAGCACCCGCCGTCGGCGACAAGGGCAAGGACGTGCCGAAATCGCCCTATCAGGAAAAGCTCGACCATGTGCCGACGCTGATCGCCGTCGGCCTCGGCGGCGCCACGGGACCGAAGCCGAAGGCGATGCTCGACGCCTCCGGGCAGGAATATGCCGACGTGCCGCTGCCGACATGGCGGCCGGACCGGGCGCCGCCGGCCGGCGCCGAGCCTGTTGTGGCCGGATCCGCCACCGCCGCGCAGGTCCAACCGCCGGCCAAGGCGCTGAACTAGCCGCATGGCCGGCTTCCCGATCCCCGTTTCGGTGCTCACC
>NZ_SUEG01000456.1 GCF_005063415.1 Mesorhizobium sp. | reverse complement strand
CCGCGGAAGACATAAATATCGCCGGCATGCGGGTCCCGGCCCAACGTCTCCTGAACCTGCAGAGCGAGGCCTTGCATCCCGCGTCGCATATCGGTCCGGCCGCCGCCAACCAGATCCGCACCTGGCTCGGGACCGGGATCATGAAACGCCCAGCGCCTTCACCATCGCCGCCGCCAGTGCCGGCGGCGTGGTCAGCGGAATC
>NZ_SUEG01000455.1 GCF_005063415.1 Mesorhizobium sp. | reverse complement strand
CGGGACATCACCTTCCAGGCCGAGCCGGCAGAACCAGCGATAGGCAAGATTGAGATGCACCTCCTCGCAGAGGCGTCGCTCGGAACGGATGCCGAAGCAGTAGCCGACGATAAGCATCCGGATCATCAGTTCCGGATCGATCGAGGGCCGGCCGATCTCGCTGTAGAACGGCCGGAGATGCGTGCGCAGATCCGACAGGTCGACGAA
>NZ_SUEG01000454.1 GCF_005063415.1 Mesorhizobium sp. | reverse complement strand
TCACCGCCTTTGTCTCGTCGATCATCGAATCCGGTGTCGATCCGAGCCGCATGGAGGGTATAAGGTCACAGCTGAAGTCGATCGGGCTCGAGCCTTATGACTGCCTCAATCCCGGCCTGATGGACTATATCGCCACCTGGACGGCCAAGAGATCCGGCGCGTTGCCGGCCTAGTAGCCGCTCGACTATCATCGATCGAGCCGGGCGA
>NZ_SUEG01000453.1 GCF_005063415.1 Mesorhizobium sp. | reverse complement strand
CAGCCTGTACCCCACGCGCGGAACAGTTGCTATCCACTCTTCGCCGTCAGCCGACCGGCCGAGGACCTTGCGAAGCGCGGCGATCTGAACGGTAAGATTGCTCTCCTCGACGTTCGTGCATGGCCACGCCGCATCCATTAATGCTGACTTCGTCACGACCTCGCCATTTGCTTCCAATAGGGCCTTCAGTAGCGCCCGGCCTCTGGTTC
>NZ_SUEG01000452.1 GCF_005063415.1 Mesorhizobium sp. | reverse complement strand
CCATTGAAAGCGCCGACATCGTGCTGATGAAGAGCGATCCCTACGATGTGGTCGGCGCGATGGCGCTCTCGCGGGCCACGCTGAACAAGATGCACCAGAACCTGTGGTGGGCGGTCGGATACAATCTCATCGCCTTTCCGATCGCGGCGGGCGTCCTCTACCCGTTCCTGCTGAGCCCCGAGCTTGCGGCGCTGGCAATGTCGGGCAGTTC
>NZ_SUEG01000451.1 GCF_005063415.1 Mesorhizobium sp. | reverse complement strand
CAACACCCATGCCCGGCTCCAGACCATTGACCGGTCGATCCTTGCCCAACAAAGAACGAATGAAGTGGCACGGCGTCTATCGACCATACCTGGCATTGGCCCGATCGGTGCCACAGCGTTGGCGGCCTCGGTTGCTGATCCGGGTCAGTTCCGCTCGGAGTTTGCCGCCTGGCTCGGGCTGACACCTTCGCAAAACTCGAGCGGCGGAAAGG
>NZ_SUEG01000450.1 GCF_005063415.1 Mesorhizobium sp. | reverse complement strand
ATGCAGATCGGCCCGCGCGCCGACGTGCCCGAGTGGAACAACCAGGGCAGGGGGTCGGCGCCGCTCGACCCCGCCGATGCCACCGATCCGGGTGTCTGGGCGATCTCCTGTTTCTTCATCCGGACCAAGGCGCGGGGTAGGGGCGTGTCGCACCGCCTGGTCGGAGGCGGCATCGACTTCGCACGGGAAAATGGCGCGCGGCTGCTCGAGGCG
>NZ_SUEG01000449.1 GCF_005063415.1 Mesorhizobium sp. | reverse complement strand
CTTTCCTTCCAGAACGACTGGTCCACCTTGTCGATCTTGGCGGCGATCTTCAGAGGAATCCCGGCCCGCGCTGCTATTTCTATGGCCGTTTCCGGCCCCTTTTCCGGCGAGATGCGACCGAGAAACGCAAGATAGCCAGAGGTGTTCGGGTGGAATGGCAGAAGATCGCGGGGCAGGCCGTGATGCACGGTTCCAACCCAATTGACGGGCGGCA
>NZ_SUEG01000044.1:2101-38553 GCF_005063415.1 Mesorhizobium sp. | reverse complement strand
CGCGTCAACCGCACCTCCTGCAAGATCATCGGCTTGCTCGAACCGAAGGGCTATACCGGTTTCGGCCAGGACCAGGACAATGTCGTGCTGATGCCGCTCGCCGCCTATCAGCGTCGCATTGCCGGCAATCGCGACATCGACTCGATCTATGTCGCCGCCGACGACCGCACGCCAACCACGGTGCTGCAGACGCGCGTCGAGGACATCTTGCGCGACACGCGCCGCATCACGCCCGACCGTGACGATGATTTCTCGATCCGCGACATGACCCAAATCGCCGATGCTATGGCCAGCGCGACCACCACCATGACTGGCATGCTCGGTGCCGTCGCCGGCGTCAGCCTGCTCGTCGGCGGCATCGGCATTATGAACATCATGCTGGTGTCGGTAACCGAACGCACGCGCGAGATCGGCATCAGGCTCGCTATCGGCGCCCATGAAAAGCATATCCTCATCCAGTTCCTGGTCGAGGCAACCGTGCTGTCGCTGCTTGGCGGCATCATCGGCATCCTGATCGGCCTGGCCCTTGCCGGCCTCGCCTCGGTGACGCTGACGATCCCGTTTGCGCCAAGCCCGGCGGTCATCCTGCTTGCGGTCGGCTTCTCCGCGCTGATCGGCATGGTGTTCGGCTTCTTCCCGGCGCTGCGCGGCGCGCGGCTCAACCCCATCGACGCGCTGAGACATGAGTAGGTGTTGCAGCAAGTATCGCTCCAGACGCTGCCAATTTTTTATGCAATCTGCCCTTGTCGCAGCACAATCTGCAATGATAACAATGCTGTTGGGGACTAAGGGGGAACAATGGATGAGCAAGAAAGGGCGACTGGCTCTGGCGATGGTGATCGTCGAAGCCGCCTTGGCAGGGCTTTGGTGGAATTTGATCCGTTATGGAATGGATAATCCCGATCGCGTCACCGCCGACTTCCAGCAGGTAATTGGGCAGACGATGGGAACGGCGATGGGGGCGCTCCTGGGTCTCGGCGTGCTGTTGTATTTTGTCGCTGCCCGTAGCGACCGCAAGGCTATTGAAGGCAGGTTGCGACGTTAGAGTCGGAATCCTTGCCCGCAAAGTGCCATTCGATCAGCGGTCTCATATGCGGCATTAACCCGTCCGGCAGGTCGGCTGCATTGCGGATGATCACGGGGCCTTCGATTTCAGGCTCTGACTCGGCCGCGACGAAAGAGCTGATCCGCTGTGCCAGGTCGTGGGCGGAGGCCGTCTCGCGGTAGCGGCGAAAGATCACCGTGCCGCTTGCCGTCGACAGGGCGTAGTGGCGCTTGCCGCGTGTCGCGCCTGATAGGTCGAGGCCGGTCTCCTCCCGTACCTCGCGGATCATGTTGAAGTCGACATCGACAAGGCCGTCGCGGAAATCGGTTGGCTCGAACGAACCGGCGGCGAAGTAGATGCGCCCGGCATTGACCGTATGCGGCGCCATGCGGATCGCCACAAGCGCATTGTCGCCGGCGACCAGCATGGCATGGGCATAGGCATGCTCGGCCCCGGCCACCTGCCGATTGCCGCGCCAAAGCATGAAGGTCGAATAACGCACCGCATGGCAGCGGCCGACGAGGCGATTGTCGCGATAGCTGAGTGCTGAAAGCAGCACCACGGTGCCGTCGAAAAGCGCCGGCTTGGCCGCGGTCTCACGTCGCCAGTTTGCGGCGATCGCCTCGGCATTATCGCGCTCGAACGGATGCGGGCCGGGATCAAGCCTGACGTCGATGGCATCGACCGGCAGGATGACGTTGCGCGGCAGGTCGAAACTCACGCCGGTCTCACGCCATGTCGAGGGCAATTGCTACCGGGCAATGGTCGGATGCCTTCGGCCGGTCCCACCCGGCGCGTGGGAAGCGCTCGACCTCCTGGCCCGCCGGAAATATGGTCCGCCAAGGCTGGCCGTTGCGGATGATATCGGGAACGGCGGTGGCGTTCTGCCTGGCTAGCGCCCTCGACAAAAGGATGTAGTCGAGCTGGCAGAGATGCCGCTCTTCCGGTCCACGTGTGTGATAGAAAGTCCAGCGGTCCATTTCCGGCCGCCGCTCGACCGCGTTTTCGCAAAAACCGCCGGCAGTGAGCACGTCGATGCAGGACCGGGTCTCGTCGATGACCTCGAAGCGATAGCCGTCGACGGCATCGCCGGTAATCTTCACGCGCTGCCGGTAGTCGTTCATGTCGCCGCAGATTGCCCAGCGCTTGTCGGCGGCATGGTCCTTGCCGAAACGCTCCTCGATGATCCGGCGCACCGCTTGCGCCTCGGCGATGCGCAGCGGCATTGTCGCCTCGCGGCCGTCGAGGCCGTTACGGGGCGAGCCCATCGACTTGAAATGCACGAGATAGAGCGTCAATGGCGCGCCTGCGACGGTCAGATCGACTTCCAGGCAGTCGCGCCCGAAGATGCGTTCATTGGCCTGGTGACCAAGCGCTGCCAATTCCGCCGTGTGCAGTCCGAATTGCTCGAACGTGACATAGGCGTAGCTGGTCATGCGCACGAATTCGATCGGCTGGCCCTGCGCGGTCTCGTTGCGCATCATCAGGGCGACGTCGATGCCGCGCGAATCATTGCCGGCGGTGGTGTATTTCTGCCGGTAGCCTTGCCCCACCATCTTGAATAGATAGCCATATTCGAAGGCCCTCAGCGCCTCGATGTTGTCGACCTCCTGCATGCAGATAATGTCGGCGCGGGTGGCCGCGATCGCCAGCGCCGTCAACTGGCGCGTGTCGTCAGACTGCGCGATGGCCCGCGCCTGCTCGAGCATCTTGTATTCGGCCTCGCTCCGGATGTCGAAAAGCGCCAGCGTGCGATCTTCGTTGAGCTGATTGCGGTATCCAGAATAATCAAACCTGTTCATCAGGTTTTCGACGTTGAAGGTGGCAAGGCGCAGCGACATGGCTTTGACCTTTGCCCGCAAGCGCGCCCGAAAACAAGGGCGCAGAAACCAAGCGGCTCTGATTGATCGCGCGCTCGCCATGGTTGACGGAACCTTTTTGTTCATCTTCCGTTCAGATGGAAAGTTCCATCAATAGGCCCTTCCCCGGGGTATTCTGGGCGTGGGGCCTGAACCTTCGGAGAGTGCGATGAAACCGCTCTTTTTATCTTCCGTCAGATCCGGGCTGATGTCCCTCGGTCTGATAGCCGGCCTCTCGGCCCCCTCGCTTGCCGGGCCGATGCCCAAACCCCTACTGCCGGTGGCGGGCAATGCCGCCGACATCGTGCAAATTCGTGAAGATTGGGCAGGCGGCAACGACAGGCAGATCTGGCGTTGGCGCAATCGCGGCTTTCGGCAATGGCACGGAGACGATGATTGGAGATGGCGGTCCCACAATTTCCGCGGCCATCATTTTTCGAGACACTGGGACAATGGCGGCTGGGACGACAGCTGGCGCTGGCGCCACCATCGCCGCCATTACCGCGGCGGCTACTATGATGATAGTGCGGGCGCCGCGATTCTTGGCTTGGGCCTGGGGTTCGGCCTTGGCAGCCTGTACAACAGCTATAACTACTACAACGCGCCGCCACCGCGCCGCTATTATCGCGCAGGGCGGCTTTCCAGTGCACATGTCCAATGGTGTTACAATCGCTACCGGTCGTACCGCGCCTGGGACAACACCTTCCAGCCCTATTACGGGCCGCGCCAGCAATGCTACTCGCCCTATAGGTAAGCAGGCCGACAACAAGCATCATTCGGCGCCGTGCTTCGCGGCGCCTTTTTCTTCCAGCCAGGAATCGCGAAAATCGCCCAGTCTCACTGGTGATAACGCTATTTTTATCAGGCAGGTCTAATAATCCTCCCGATCAGAACGCCCGAGACGCGAAGATGGCTGGATTGCGTGCAATGGCCGAGGACGAACAGAGGGACAAACGCCGGCAGCGCGTCTTGAAAGGCGCGACGATCCTGACCGGCATGACCAATTCCGAGGTCACATGCACGCTGCGCAACATGCATGCTGGCGGCGCCGAATTGAAGGTCTCGATCGACGCGCGCGTGCCCGATGAGTTCCTGCTCTATGTTCCGACCGACGGCATTGCCTACGAGGCCGTGGTCCGCTGGCGCCGCGAGGATCGCATCGGCGTGATGTTCACCGGCACCCAGCCAAAGCCAAGTTGGCATTACGGCTGATATGTCCCGGCGCTATCCGGGCGGCAGGACTTGCAGTGTCTGCTCGTCAAACAGCGGCTCATCCTGGCCGACGCGAACGAATAGAAGCTTTCGCAGTTCGGGTGATTGCACCTCGAAATACTGAATGCCGTCCGGGGCTTCGCCCCATTCGCCGCAAGGCGGTTCGCCGACCTCGTCAGGGTTGGCGACGGCGTTCAACTCCTCATGATAGGCGGCGTCGGGACTAAAGACGTATCGCATGATGCCTACGGGCGTGACCCCTTCGGTGTAAGGCATGAGCACGCAACGTGTGCTGACGGCCTTCTCGGTCTTCTGCGTAAAAATGCGCTGCAACGCAGCGACGGCCGCTTCGCCCGGCAGCATATCGAAGACTTCGACGATGGGATCGGCCGGCCCGCCGTCGCTGTATTTGATGGCAAGCGCATTGCCGCCAAGCTCGAAATGAATCCGGCGAAAACCGAAATCGCAGCGCTGCACCCAGGCAGCCAGCCCGACATCCTTGTCCGCCAGCCGTTCCCAAGCGCATTTGTCGACAGGCGGACGCGACGGCTTGCTTTGGTCGGCACGAGCCCCGGTGGCTATGGCCACAACGACCGGCAGGGCGAAGATGCAGGCCGGCAGTCTCTTGCTATTCATCGGTGCAACCCGTCAAGCTAAAGGCGTCCCAGGCTGAACCGTCGGGATTGGCTTTGGCGAAATCGGGCCATTCGGTAAAAATCGCGCCAAAGTCAGGCAACAGCAACCCTGCCGGTGCCGGCGAGGCTTCGCGGGAGCTCAACTGCTCGGCACCGCCTGCGTTGAACGCATAGACCTGCCCATCCCACACTCTGCACAGCCCGGTGCCGTCCTCGAGACCCGCCTCGCGATCGTCGTCGGTGCAGGTGTGCCGGATCGTGCCCACAGGAAACGAGTACTTGCCATTGGTCCAGGTGATGTCCGACGGCAGACGAAGGTCGGTGCTGGGCACGATGAGCGAAAAGACCTCGGTCGTCAGCGCGGCCGGCTCGTTGTTGGTTGGCCGGAACTGTATCGTCGCTCCCGAACGCGGCTCGCGATAGGTCGCATGGCTGAGCGAACATTCTGTTGCGTTCGCTTCTTGCAACAGGCTCAGCATGCTCAGAAAAATAGCTGCTGCTTTGCGGATGATCATTTAAGTCCCTGGAGCAGCATCATTGTGAAGTTTAAGCATCGATGCTTTAGCATGGCCCAAGGCCACGTCGAAAAGAAAGAATCGATGATGCGAAATCTCTTGATGCTCATTTCGATCCTAGCATTTTCGTGCGGCCACGCCTTCGCCGCGGAACAGTATGTGGGCACATGGTCCGGGAACAGATCGAACTGTACCGCCGTTGCGGATGTTCAACGCCAGACTGTCTACACATTGTACCGCGACGCGCTGTCGGTCCCTGCTCTCGGCTGCGAACACGCAACGTTTCTCAAGACGCCTACGGGCTGGGTGGCGCGGGCCAGCCAATGCTACGGATCCGACCCGTCGGCCGAAGAGCCGTTCTCCCGTGTCATCCATATTGTTGTCGACGGTGCGACGGTGAGATTGACTTGGCCTGGCTTCGACAGCGGAGTTCTTGTCAGATGCTGAAGACAAGTGCCCTTCCTCTGGATCTACAGCGTCTAGGACGGCAGGTTCGGCACTAGATCACCCCAACAAGCAGCGCGGCTCCACCGAGGAAGCCAGCGGCGCAGACCCACAGGAGCCAAAGCCCGCTCACCCTGCATTCGAGAACCGCTGCAACTGGGTTGTCGGGATCGTAGTGGACCTCGACCTTATCTCCCTGGAGATAGCGTTGTGACTGACCGCTGACGAGGCTCGGCAGCGAAGCCGTCACGTTTGCGCCGAAAGCGATGCGATCGGCGGCGTAGCGCTGGCCGGCGACGCTATAGCTGTAGACGATGCGGGATTTGAAGACTGCGCGCCAGGGTCGATAGCCGCCTCCGGACCTGTCGCGGGTCTCGAATTTCTGCAGGCCCGAGGCGTCGATGCGTCCTGCCGTGATGGGCCATTTGGCCGCCTGTTCCGCAAGTGACTTCTGGGCAAAGCCCATGCGCAGGACAAACAATCCCATGAAAAGCAGCAGGGCAGCGGCGCCGAGGTTCTGCGGCTTGGGCAAAAACGGCCGGATCGCTTCGAGGACGCCGCCGACGGAGAAGACCAATACAACCGCGCCGACCACCAGCCCGGCCGAAAGCTGGACCATGAACTTGAAGGAGCCGTCGGGCATGGTGCGTTCGATCACGGCCTTGGCTGGATCGGCCGGATTGTAGAAGACGGTTACGCCGGCCCCGTTTGGAAATTTCGCAAGGGTTTCCGCCACGGCAAAGTTTCCAAGGTTCTCCTGCACGCTGTAGTGCGAACTGCGAAACGTCTTGCCGTTCACCTTGTATTCGAAGGTGATTGCCGGGAAGTTGCGGATTTCGGTCGACCCTCTGCTGTCCGAACCGGACCCCGAACTGGTCACCTCGCGAGCCTCGACCCGCGACGAGATGATCTTTCCCGGCGTCGGAGACCAGCGGCTGACCGCCCTCACCTCCCACCACTTCAGCAAGGTGACGAGGGAGAGCATGCCGGCAACCGCGCAGGCAAACCCGACCAACAGAAATTTGAGTTCCAACTCTCACCCCCTTGGCACTTTGGTGCCATGCCCCGCACAGGCATATCACGGTGATGCGGAGAGTGCGCCTGTCCAGAAGCCTGGAAACCACACAATCTTGATGCAAAGGCCGGCGGATCGCTCCACCGGCCTTTCTTGATCGGCAATGAAATTGCGATCAGTTCTTGGCCTTGTCGACCAGCTTGTTCTTGGAAATTCCCACGCGCCCGCAGGGCGAAGCCCGATGACGCGTAACGAAACGAACGTGGATTTCCTTCAGTTCTTGGCCTTGTCGACCAGCTTGTTCTTGGAAATCCACGGCATCATCGCACGCAGCTTGGCGCCGACTTCCTCGATCTGGTGACTGTCGTTGTTGCGGCGGATGCCCTTGAAGCGCGACATGCCGGCGCGATATTCCTGCATCCATTCCGAGGTGAACTTGCCGGTCTGGATATCCTTCAGGACGCGTTTCATCTCGGCCTTGGTCTCGGCGGTGATGATGCGCGGGCCCGAGACGTATTCGCCCCATTCGGCGGTGTTCGAGATCGAATAGTTCATGTTGGCGATGCCGCCTTCGTAGATCAGGTCGACGATCAATTTGACCTCGTGCAGGCACTCGAAATAGGCCATTTCCGGCGCGTAGCCGGCTTCCACCAGCGTCTCGAAGCCGGCGCGGATCAACTCGACCAGACCGCCGCACAGCACCACCTGCTCGCCGAACAGGTCGGTCTCGCATTCCTCGCGGAAATTGGTCTCGATAATGCCGGAACGGCCGCCGCCGACACCGCAGGCATAGGAGAGCGCCAAATCGAGCGCATTGCCCGAAGCGTCCTGGTTGACCGCGACCAGGCACGGCACGCCGCCGCCCTTCTGGTATTCGCCGCGTACCGTATGGCCGGGCCCTTTCGGCGCGATCATGACGACGTCGACCGAAGCTTTAGGCTCGATCAGGCCAAAATGCACATTGAGCCCGTGGGCGAAGGCGATTGCCGCGCCATCGCGGATGTTTGGCGCGATCTCGGATTTGTAGATGTCGGCCTGCAGCTCGTCGGGCGTGGCCATCATCATCAGGTCGGCCCACTTGGCGGCATCGGCCACGCTCATCACCTTGAGCCCGTCGGCCTCGACCTTCTTGGCGGTCGCCGAGCCGGCCTTGAGGCCGATGGCGATGTCCTTGACGCCGGAATCCTTGAGATTGAGCGCATGCGCCCTGCCCTGGCTGCCATAGCCGATGATAGCGACCTTCTTGCCCTTGATCAGGTTGAGATCGGCGTCGCGATCGTAATAGACACGCATTTTTCTTCCTTCCCGTTTTGAACCAGAGCATGATGCCGAAAAGTGTGAAGCGGTTTTCGGACGACATCATGCTCCATCTCTAGGTGTAGAGCCGGATTCAGATTTCAGCTCGATTCGACCTGAAATCATCCGGCTCTATGGGCCCTGAGGCCCGGTTTTTGCCCCGTAAAGAGCGAGAAACTGCTGCGTCGCCCGGACGGCATCGCCGCCGATCGCCGCATCAGTCAATTCCAGCCGGTCGCCAAGCAGCAAGCGGATCTGCACGTCACGGGCGACCAGCCCGAAAAAGGTGCGGAACGCCGTCTCCGCGTCCGAAAATTCAAGGAACCCGGCCTGTCTCCCGGCCTCCAGCACCGGCTTCAGGCGCCTGGCCAGCGCGAAGCGGCCATTCTCCAGCACGATGGCGCCGAGATCGTCCTTCCCCGAACTAGCATGACCGACCGCCACCCGGTTCAGCGCGATCGAGGTGTCGCTCGAAATTACCGTGAGCCAGTCCGAAGCGAAGCGTTCGAGGCTCGCCGTCAGCGAAGCAAGGTCGAGCCCCTTGCGGTCGACCGGCACTACCCGCACCTTGGACGCCTGCCATTGCACCGTTGCCGTCAACAGCCCGTCGCGATCACCGAACCATTTGTAGAGCGTCTCCTTCGAGCAGCTCGCCCGCCGTGCCACGGCGGTCATGGTCAACTGATCGCCCTCTTCGACCAGCAGGCGAAGGGCGGCGTCGAGCACGTCCTTCTGCCGCTCCGTCAGCGCCTCGCTGGTGTCGATCTCGGTCACAGCGTGCAACACAGTCTTTCCTCAGGAGGCGAACTCACCCGCAGTTCAGATACGAACTCGGCAGCGTACCGTACGTTACGGTTCGGCTTTATGGCGTATTGCCCGACCCGGCGCAAGCTCTTATTTCTGTAGCTCGCTCCATGCGGGGCATCACGGGAGACACGGATCATGCTCGCCGGATTGCTTGCCTTGACCGTTGCCGCAGTGTTCGCGGGCGCGGCTATCTACGTCAGCGTCGCCGAGCAGCCGGCGCGGCTTCGCCTCGATGACAAGGCATTGCTGCAGGAATGGCAGCCTTCCTACAAGCGCGGCGCCGCCATGCAGGCCTCGATCGCCGTCATCGCCTGTATTCTGGGCCTCGTCGCGTGGTGGCTGACCGGCAACCTCGCTTATCTGGTCGGCGCCTTGCTGATCATCCTGCCTTGGCCATGGACGCTGCTGGTGATGATGCCGGCAAATAGGTTGCTGGAGGCGATGGACGCTAACACCATCAATCCTGAAGCTCGGACATTGATCGCCAAATGGGGCAATCTGCATATGGTCCGCGTCGGGCTTGGCGTTCTGGCGACGCTGGCATTCCTCTGGGCCAGTGCCTGACCTCGCAGGTCCACGCCATCTTCGGCATGTCATTCCGGAGCGGGCGGATCTCGCAGGCGCCCAAGCAGAGCTGATAGCGCATCGAGCTCATCATTGGAAAGCCAGGAGCCGACCAACTCCGCGATCGACCGGCCGTAGACGGTCCACATGCGGCGGCGCGTCTCGCGTCCCTTGTCGGTGACGCGGACTGTTTGCCCGCGGCCGTCATCGGCAACTGGAAGCTTCTCGACCTGCCCGTCGGCTTCGAGCCGCGCCAGCAGCCGGGAGATGTTGTACTGCGCAAACAGGGTGCGCTCGGTGAGTTGGAACGGCCGCAATCCGCCCTCGCCCGCCTCGGCAAGCTCGTGCAGTACGTCGTACCAGGCAAGCGGCGGCAGGCCACTGTCCTTCAGCGCGTCCTCGGCTCGTTCCAACAACTGGCGCGAAACCCGCATCAGGCGGGCCCAGGCCTTGATGGCTGGAGGTGAAGGAATCCCTGTCATGATTGCATCGTAAGCGATAGATGCAATTGCATCAAGCTTGACGATCGATGCAAATGCATCTATATAGATGCAATCGCATTAATCATGAGAGGCAATTCCGATGAAGCATGAAATCTGCAGGATCGCCGACATTCCGGAAACAGGTAGCCTGATCGCTCCGTTCTTCGGCCGCGAGGTCCATGTCTACCGCAGCGACGAGCGTATCCGCGCCGCCGCCAACATGTGCCTGCATTTCGGTGGCCCGCTCGACTGCAAGGACGGCAAGCTCGTCTGCCAGTGGCACGGCGCCTCGTTCGACATGGCAAACGGTGACCGCCTCGAAGGCCCGGCGCCGAAGGGCTCCCGCCCGATGTTCCTCTCCACCCGGGTCGAGGACGGTGCCTTGAACTATGTCTGGGGAGAGTGAGATGACCGACGAGCTCATCCTCGTCAGCCAACATCTTTGTCCCTATGTGCAGCGCGCGGCGATTTCACTTCGCGAAAAGGACGTGCCGTTCGAGCGCATCGCCGTCGATCTCGCCAACAAGCCTGCCTGGTTCAAGGCGATATCGCCGCTCGGCAAGGTGCCGCTGCTCCGCGTTGAGCATGACGGCCAGGAAACGGTGATCTTCGAATCGCTCGTCATCCTCGAATTCCTCGAGGAAACCCAACCCAATCCGCTGCATTCCACCGATCCCTATGCCCGTGCCCGGCATCGCGCCTGGATCGAATTCGGCTCGGCAATCCTCAATGCCATCGGTCGCTTCTATTCAGCGCCGACCGAAAGCGCCTTCCGCGCCGAAAGCGGGGCTCTGTCGGCAATGTTCGATCGCCTGGAAGTGGAACTGGCGAATGGCGCGGCCGGGCCATGGTTCGCCGGCGAGCGTTTTTCACTGGTCGACGCGGTCTATGGGCCGATTTTCCGTTATTTCGAGGTCTTTGACCGAATCGGCGATTTCGGCATCCTGGACGGAAAGCCGCATGTCGAGGCCTGGCGCAAGGCACTGCACGAACGCTCATCCGTAAAGGACGCGGTCGCTCCCAATTATGCGCAACGCCTCCATGCATACTTGCAGGCCAAGGGTTCGCACCTTTCGGAAATCATCCGCCAAAACGATTCGACCACAGCGCTTCCGCAAGCCCGATCCGCCTGAACAGATCGACCACCCTTCCAGCCATCATCGAGGCAAGGATATTCGTTTCCGGCGGAATTCTTGCCACTGTCGCCACCAGCCCGTCGCGAACGCAGCGCAGTATCGATACGGTCCGTTCCTATGAGCGCGTAACTGATCGCCGCGCCGGCAATCGCGATGTCCAGAGAATTGCCCATCTGCCCGACCCAACCCAGGCCGGACAATCCTTCAGCGCTGTCGCTAAATCAAGCCGCCGTCTCGGCCTTGAGGCTCAGCCCTCGACAGCATCGAAAACCTTCCGCGCCTCGCGTACAGCGCCGTGATTGAGCTCGGCCCATTGGATCAGCTGATGCAAGGGTCCAAACATCGAGCGCCCGAGATCGGTGAGGCTGTATTCGACGCTCGGCGGTTTGGTCGGAAACACCTGGCGATGCACATAGCCGTCGCGCTGCAGATCGTGCAGCGTCTGGGTGAGCATGCGCTGTGAAATATCGGGCACGAGGCGCCGTAACTCGCCAAAGCGGTACGGCTTCTCGGCCAAGGCCTCCATCAGCAGCGAACTCCATTTATTGCTTATGCCCTGGATCACGTCGCGAACCGGACAATCCGCAAGGTTTCCGCCACCGCTACCTGCTTTGTAGATCTCGAGCTTCGATCTCAGATTGACGATCTTGCCGTCCATGCTGGTTCCCTGGGTGTGCCTACCTCCCGCAAAACTGCCTTCTTTACGAGGATGGGTCAATTCCTATTTTAGTGCTGGTCTCTTTTTGAGACTAACATATGAACCCGCCGCTCCGGCGCAACGTCAGGACCTTTCATGACCGACACCCTTCTTGTCACCGGCGCCTCCGGCCAGCTCGGCCGCGGCGTCATCAATCATCTGCTTGAAACGCTCAAGGTCTCCCCTCAGCGCATCATCGCCGCTACCCGCAATCCGGAAAATCTGGCCGATCTGGCAGCCCGAGGCGTCACCATCAGGACGGTCGACTTCGACGACACCGCATCGTTGGCCAGTGCATTTACCGGCGCCGACAGGATTCTGATCATTTCGACAAACGAGCTCGCCCTTCCGGGCAAGCGACTGAAGCAACATGAGGCCGCGGTCGCCGCCGCAAAAAGCGCGGGTGTTTCGCATCTGCTCTACACATCGATGCCCAATCCGGAGCCAGGATCGCCGGTGCTGTTTGCGCCCGATCACCATGGCACCGAGCAGGCGATCAAGGCGAGCGGTATCCCCTACACCATCTTCCGCAATGGCTGGTATCAGGAGAACCTGTTCATGGCGCTGCCGCACGCCATCGCCTCGGGGCAGTGGTACACGTCCGCTGGAGACGGCCGCATTGCTCATGGCGCGCGCGACGATATGGCTGCCGCAATCGCCGCCGGCCTCGCTTCGAGCGCAACCGAAAGCACGACATACACACTGACCGGCCCCAACGCCCACACGATGGCCGAGATTGCAGCCCTCGTCACCGAGGTCACCGGCAAGCCGATCGAAGTTGTCCAGCTTTCGGATGAAGCGCTGACCGAGGGATTGAAGGCAGCCGGCGTTCCCGAGGCTTTCGCCCCCGTTATCGTTTCCTTCGACACCAACACCCGCTCCGGTCGCATCAGCATGGTGACCGACGCGGTCGAGACGCTGTCCGGCAGGAAGCCGCAGCCGCTGAAGCAATTTCTTGAAGCAAACAAGGCGGCTCTGGTGAGCTAAGCCTGATCATGGCCGTGCCCTTCGAAGGGCACGGCCATTTGTTCAGATAGCCACCTGCGTCCCGATCTCGACGACGCGTCCGGTCGGGATCTGGAAATATTCCGTCGCATCGGCCGCCGTGCGCGCCAGCCCGATGAACAGCTTGTCCTGCCAGACCGGCATGCCGGAATTGGGCGAGGCCTTGAGCGAGCGCCGCGACAGGAAGAAGGAGGTCGTCATGATGTCGAACTTCCAGCCCTGCTTGCGGCAGATCGCCAGCGCGCGCGGGATGTTGGGCTGCTCCATGTAGCCGAAGGTCAGCGTCACCCGCATGAACAGCTCGTTGACCGTTTCCATCTTGACGCGCTCGCTGTCGGGCACGACCGGCTGCGGTGCCGTCACCACCGAAAGGATGACATTCTGCTCGTGCAGCACTTTGTAGTGCTTGAGGCTGTGCATCAGCGCGGTCGGCGCGCTCAGCGGATCGCTGGTCAGGAACACCGCGGTGCCCGACACCAGATGCGGCTTCTTCTTCAGCAGATTGCCGGCAAGGAAATCCAGCGGGATCTCGTTGCGGCGCGTCTTTTCGAACAAATAGCGGCTGCCGCGGATCCAGGTCCACATGGCCAGCACAATGGTGAAGGCCACCGCCAGCGAAGCCCAGCCACCTTCGAATACTTTGACGATGTTCGACGCAAAGAAGCCGACGTCGATGAACGCGAACACCACTGTCAGGGAGATGGCCAGCCAGAGCTGCCATTTCCAGATGCGGCTCATGATCACGTAGAGCAGCACCGTCGTCACCAGCATGTTGCCGGTCACCGAAATGCCGTAGGCCGAGGCAAGCTTGCTGGATTCGCCAAAGCCGACCACCAGCAGCATCACCACCAGCGCCAGCAGCATGTTGACGCGCGGCATGTAGATCTGGCCGGACTGTCTTTCCGACGTATGCAGGATTTCCAGGCGCGGCAGCATGTTGAGCTGCACCGCTTGCCTGGTTAGCGAGAAAGCGCCGGAGATCACCGCCTGGCTGGCAATGACGGTCGCAGCTGTGGCGAGAACGACCATCGGAATAAGCGTCCAGCCTTCGTTCATCTCGAAGAAGGGATGACCGACCACGCCGTTTTTCGCCAGCACGAATGCGCCCTGCCCGGCATAGTTCAGCAACAGGCAAGGGAACACGATTGCCAGCCAGGCGAGAACGATCGGCTTGCGGCCAAAATGGCCGAGGTCGGCATAGAGCGCTTCGGCGCCGGTGACGGCGAGGAAGATGGCGCCAATCGTCACGAAGGCGACGTCGGGTGAATTGATCAGGAACGCGACGATGTAATGCGGGCTGACTGCCAGCAGGATCTCCGGGTCGGCGATGATGTGGTTGAGACCTGAAAGACCAATGGCCAGGAACCAGACCGCCGTGATCGGGCCGAAGATCAGGGCGACGCCGCCGGTTCCAAACCGCTGTGCCGAAAACAGGATCGCCAGGATGACCAGCGTCAGCGGCACCACATAGGGCTGGAAGGTCGGCGTAACGACGTTCATGCCTTCGACCGCCGACAGCACCGAGATCGCCGGCGTGATGACGGCGTCACCGAAAAACAGCGAGGCGCCGACGATGCCGATGCCGAGGATCACCGCCGAGCGGGTCGGGAAACTGTTGCGCGCCAGCGCCATCAGCGACAGCACCCCGCCCTCGCCGCGATTATCGGCCCTGAGCACGAACATGATGTATTTGATGGTGACGATGATCGTCAGCGACCAGATGATCAGCGACAACACGCCGAGGATGTCGCCACGGTTGGCGACCTCGCCCCCCGACGATGCCACCAACGCCTCGCGGAACGCATAGATCGGGCTGGTGCCGATATCGCCGTAAACCACGCCGAGTGCGCCCAGCATCAGCACCTTGGTGCTGTGCTGCTCGACCTCAGAATGGCTCGATTGTTCGACGGGCTCTGCCTCGTTACCAGTACTGGTAAGGGCCATGGACGACACTCCGATAAGCGCGCGGTGCTCTACGCTTGCTGCACTGCAATATCAAGTGCCGTCACGTAATGTCTGCGTGTCGGTATTGCGAGTCTTCCCGGCTTGGCAGGCTCGATCCCCCTCGGCAGACTGCCTGGAACGCTGCACGGGCACGTTCTAAATAGCCACCTGCGTCCCGATCTCGACGACGCGTCCGGTTGGGATCTGGAAATATTCCGTCGCATCGGCCGCCGAGCGCGCCAGCCCGATGAACAGCTTGTCCTGCCAGACCGGCATGCCGGAATTGGGCGAGGCCTTGAGCGAGCGCCGCGACAGGAAGAAGGATGTCGTCATGATGTCGAACTTCCAACCCTGCTTGCGGCAGATCGCCAGCGCACGCGGGATGTTGGGCTGCTCCATGTAGCCGAAGGTCAGCGTCACCCGCATGAACAGCTCGTTGACCGACTCCATCTTGACGCGCTCGCTGTCGGGCACGACCGGCTGCGGTGCCGTCACCACCGAAAGGATGACGTTCTGCTCGTGCAGCACTTTGTAGTGCTTGAGGCTGTGCATCAGCGCGGTCGGCGCGCTCAGTGGATCGCTGGTCAGGAACACCGCGGTGCCCGACACCAGATGCGGCTTCTTCTTCAGCAGATTGCCGGCAAGGAAATCGAGCGGGATCTCGTTCCTGCGTGTCTTGTCGAACAAATAGCGGGTGCCGCGGATCCAGGTGGACATGATCAGCCCCATGCCGCAAGCGACTGTGATCGACACCCACCCGCCTTCGAGGATCTTGACGACGTTAGCGAGGAAAAATCCGGTATCGATCGTGCCAAACAGCAGTGTGAGCGCGGCTGCCAGTGCAAGCTGCCATTTCCATCGGAACCGCATCACCACGAACAGCAGGATGGTTGTCATCAGCATTTCGCCAGTCACCGAAATGCCATAAGCGGAAGCCAGCGAACTCGAACTGCCAAAGCCGACCACCAGCAGCATCACGCCGAGCGCGACCACCAGATTGACCCGCGGCATGTAGATCTGGCCGGATTGCATCTCGGAAGTATGCTGCACCTCGATGCGCGGCAGCAGATTGAGCTGCACCGCCTGGCGGGTCAGCGAGAAAGCTCCGGAGATCACCGCCTGGCTGGCGATCACCGTCGCTGCCGTCGCAAGGCCAACCATGGGCATCAGGGCCCAATCGGGCAGCATCTGAAAGAATGGATTGGTGGGTTTGCCGCCGTTGGCCAGAACGAACGCGCCTTGTCCGAAATAGTTGAGGAGCAAACAAGGGAACACGACGGAGAACCATGCCAGCACGATCGGCCTGCGCCCGAAATGACCGAGGTCGACATAGAGGGCCTCGGCCCCGGTGACCGCCAGAAACACCGCCCCGACCGTGACGAAAGCGCCGGTGGGCGTATTGGCCAGGTAAGCGACGGCGTAATAGGGATTGATCGCCAGCAGGACCGACGGGTCGTCCAGCAGATGGTAGACCCCGGCGGCGCCGATCGCCAGGAACCACACTGCCGTCACCGGTCCGAACACGGCCGCCACCCTGCCGGTGCCAAAGCGTTGCACGGCAAAAAGCATTGCCAGGATGATCAGCGTGATCGGAACCACATAGGTTTCCAGCGTCGGGGTCACCACTTCCAGGCCTTCGACCGCCGAAAGCACGGAGATGGCCGGCGTTATAATGGCGTCGCCGAAAAACAGCGCCGCGCCGCACAGCCCGATCCCCAGGATGAGCTTGGCTCCATTGGGATAAGCGCTGCGCGCAAGCGACATCAGCGACAGCGTGCCGCCCTCGCCCTTGTTGTCGGCTCTGAGAACGAAAGCGACGTACTTTATCGTGACGATGATCGTCAGCGCCCAGACGATAAGCGACAGCACGCCAAGGACGTCGTTGCGCGCTACCGGTCCCGACGATGCGTGCAGCGCTTCCCGAAATGCATAGATTGGGCTGGTGCCGATATCGCCGTAAACCACGCCCAGCGCGCCCAGCATCAGCACCTTGGTGCTGTGCTGCTCGACGGTGGAGTGGCTGGATTGCTCGATGGGTTCTGCCTCGCTACCAGCGTTGGCAAGGGCCATGGACGACACTCCCATAGACGTGCGGTGCTCTATGCTGTGGGGTGGAAGGACGCGCTGCCATGCCGGGAACGCACGGCCTATCGGCTCGCCTCTCTCTACCAGCCACAAGCCTTCAGAAACCGCCTGACCGTTGCGGCCATGCCATACTCCAACGCATCGGCTGTCAACCCATGTCCGATCGACACTTCGGCCAATGCCGGGATGCGCCTGGCCAGCGCCGGCAAATTGCTCACCACAAGGTCGTGCCCGGCATTGACCTGGAGCCCTGCAGCAAGTGCGGCATCCGCCGTCTTTCCCAATTTCTCCAATTCCTTCGCCGCCTTTGCCGAATCGGAATGATAGCTGCCGTATGGACCCGTATAGAGTTCGATCCGGTCGGCACCGGTGTCGCGAGCGGCATTCACGCCATCAGGGTCCGGATCGGAAAACAGCGATACGCGAAAGCCTCCCTTCTTCAGGCGCTTGACGACCGGTGTCAGGAACGCAGCCTCGGCGGCGAAGTTCCAGCCATGGTCGGAAGTCGCCTGCGCCGGGTCGTCGGGCACCAGCGTCACCTGCTCGGGCTGATGCTTTTCCACAAGCGCTAGGAAATCCTCGGTCGGATAGCCCTCGATGTTGAATTCCGCATTCGGGAACTCGTCGTCGATGAGCGCCCTGATCTCAGGCAGGTCGGAATGCCTGGTGTGCCGCTCGTCGGGTCGCGGGTGCACCGTCAGCCCGTGCGCGCCGGCGGCAAGGGCGATGCGCCCGAGCCCTGTCACGCTTGGCCACGGCAGGTCCCGCCGGTTGCGCAGCATGGCGATGGCGTTAAGGTTGACGGAAAGCTTTGCAGGCATTTGCACGGTTCCAGGCTGATCTCGGCGCGCATCTATACCGCCTTTAAGGGGAACAGACAGAGGGTTTCAGGTGTTCCAAGGTGAACGAAGAAAATCGAGCGCAAGGAGTTTGTTGTTGAATTTTCTCGATGCCGTACCGGCGATCCGCCGCATCGATACCGATCGCGAAGACCTCTTTGCCATCGATGTCGTCGGCCATGTCGCTGCGGCCGACGCCGAAAACCTGTTCGGATTGCTGGAGGCAGCCTACGCGCTGCACCCGAAAATCGACGTGCTGGTGCGCCTGATCGATCATGAGGGTGTCGACTGGACCGACGTATCGGACGAGACGATCGAACAGGGCATAGCTCATGCAGTGGAGCATATCGGCCGCTGCGCCGCGGTCGGTGAGCCGAACTGGATAGCGGAGGCAAGAGCCTTTTTGCCCGCCTCCTTGCCTGTCGAACTCCGGCATTTCGAGGCCAAGGACGAAGCCGCCGCCTGGGAATGGGTTGGCGCCAACCCGATCGCCCAGCGCTGATACGGCCACCCTATCGAACGATCGTCAGCCGTTCGGCCGCGCGCGTGATGGCGGTGTAGAGCCAACGCTGCCGGGTTTCCTTGAACGCCCAGCTTTCGTCGAAAAGCACGATCTCGTTCCACTGCGATCCCTGCGCCTTGTGCACGGTCAGCGCATAGCCATAGTCGAAATCATCGAAGCGCTTCTTCTGCTGCCAGGGAATGTCGGCATCCGGATCTTCGAACGCCGCCTTGAGCAGCTTGATCTTGGCGACGCCGCGATCCGGGTCGTCTTCTTCCGGCGATACCAGCAGATTGATGCCGGGCTTGACCGTCTCGCGCGACGAGGTCATCACCTTCCACAGCGAACCGTTGAGCAGTCCCTTGGCCGGATCGTTGCGCAGGCAGACCAGCTTGTCGCCGGCTTGCGGATAATCGGCATTGAATCCCTTCAGCTCGCGCAGCCGCTGGTTATAGCGGCGGCGCGTGCGGTTGGTGCCGACCAGTACCTGGTCCGCCTTCAGCACCAGTTCCTGGGTGACGTCTTCCTTGCCGATCACTTGCGCCGCGCCATAGTCGCCGCGCATGAACTCGCGGCCCTCGCGCACGTCGAGCGCAAGCCGGATGATCGGGTTGTCACGCGCCTGGCGATGGATTTCGGTGAGCAGAATGTCCGGCTCATGGTCGGTGAAGAAGCCGCCGCCGGAGATTGGCGGCAACTGGCCGGGATCGCCGAGCACCAGGATCGGCGTGCCGAAGCTCATCAGGTCACGGCCAAGCTGCTCGTCGACCATCGAGCATTCGTCGATGACGACGAGCTTGGCCCGCGAGATCGGGCTCTGCCGGTTAAGCGAAAAGGTCGGCGACATCGAGGTCTTGCCAGTCACCTCATCCGCAACCGATTCCTCGCCTTTCGGCCGGTAGATCAGCGAATGGATGGTGCGGGCATTGACCGCGCCCTTGGAACGCAGCACCTGCGCCGCCTTGCCGGTAAAGGCGGCGAACTGCACCTGGCCGTCGACGTGCTCGGCGAAATAGCGCGCCAGCGTCGTCTTGCCGGTGCCGGCATAGCCGAACAGCCGGAACAGCTGCGGCTTGCCGGCTTTCAGCCAGCCGGCCACCGCCTTCAGCGCCTCGTCCTGTTGAGGAGAGAATTCCATCAGCGCGACAGACCGGATTCGCGAGGGAAAGACAAGGTCGAGTGCCGTCACCAGCCATTTCATCGCCGGCAATCACGCCGCTGCGACAGGGTCAGGCTATCAGTGACGAGCCGGAACGTAAAGAGAACAACGCCGGGCGACGACAGCTCACCCAGCCCGCTGTGGATCGTTCTCCAGCAGGATCGGCTTGCCATGCGGCGTAGCATGCGCGGCGCGTTCCCAGGCAGCAGCAAGGCTGTCGACGTCGTTTCTACCGGCAACGCCTTTGGTCGACAGCAAATTCTCCAGCGCCGCCAGCCAGTGCTCGTAATAATCATGGCCGTCGCTCGCGGCGCCCGGCCGCTTCACCTCGGCCGACAGGACATCTGCCCATTCGCTCCAGGAAAACAGGCCCTTATCATGCAGCGCAACCGTGATGGCGAACGCCTCTGCTTGCCATGGCTCGGCGAAAACCGGCGCCTCGACACCGGCGGGCAGCATGGCGGCGACCGAGCCCGTCTCACGCCGGCTCAAGGTAGCTCTCCCAGGCATCGATCGATACGACAAGTGTCGGGTCGGCGCCCTCGCCCCAGATTTCGCCGCCGCTGAAGGCCACCGTATAGACCCATTGCGGGTTTTCGCCCTGGCCGTGCGCATTGGTGTCGGGAAAGACAAAGCCGTCGCGTACCGCCTCGACGACGCCTTGTTTGCCGCGAGCATAGCGTGGCAGCCTGGTGTGGCCGGTCGGATGAAAGTTCCTGGTTCGCACCAGGTCGCCCGCCTTGAACCGCGGCGGCGCGGCGACAGGCCGGTCGCAGCGCCCGCCCTTGGCCAGCAACGCCGGAACATCTTTAGCCTTCAGCACTCGTTTGGGTGTCGCCGTCGGGTCGACTGCGTCGCCCGCGGCCAGGTCGCGATCGCTGACGAAACCATGGCGTTTGAGCAGCACCTCCAGCGCCTTGATCCATATCTGGTAGTAGCTGGAGGCATAATAATCCGCTGGGTGCAGCGATTCCCGCGCGTGCCGACTCTCGTCGATGGTCCAGGCGCCCATGGCGCCGGCGCACAACGTCACGCCCAGCGCCCGCCTTTCCCAATCGGCATGGAAATAGGGTTCGTCCGATTCGGGCGCGACTGGCCCGAAACCCATCTGGCCGCCGAGATCCTGCGGCCCGTTCATGCCGGCTCCCGCGCCAACGCCGTGCCGATCATGGCATCGCGCGTCACCAGATCGGCGAGCCGTGCCTCATCCCAGCCCTCGGTGCCCCTAGGCTGCATCGGCACCACGAGATAGCGCAGCTCGGCGGTCGAATCCCACACCCGGATTGTCGTCGTCGCCGGCAAGGTCAGGCCGAATTCCTCGAGCACGCCGCGCGGATCGATCACTGCGCGCGAACGGTAAGGCGGCGCCTTGTACCAGACCGGCGGCAGGCCGAGCACCGACCATGGATAGCAGGAGCATAGCGTGCAGACGACGAGGTTGTGCGTGTCGGCCGTATTGAAGACCGCCTGCATGTGCTCGCCTTGCCGGCCGGTATAGCCGAGCGATTCGATGGCCGCCGTCGCATCACGCTTCAGCCATGCGGCAAACCCGGGATCAACCCAAGCCTTCGCCACCACCTTTGCGCCGTTGCGCGGCCCGATCTTGGTCTCGTAGGTGTCGACGATGACGTCGATCGCCGCCGGATCGATCAGACCTTTGCTGGTGAGAATCGTCTCCAGTGCGCGCACACGCGCCGCAAAAGGATCAAGCTCGTTGTCGTGGTCGTGATTGTGCGGCATGGCATCAAATTACGATCGCGGACCTCCGGCCGCAAGCACCACGGCTTGGACCAGCGCTATTCGGCTGCCGCCCTCTGCGGCACCGGTTCTTCCTCCTCGTCGAACAGTGACGGCTGGTCGACCGCCTCGACCGGGCTCGGCTCGCCCCGGCGCCCCGCCCATACGCTGACGAGCCAGCCGGAAAAATGCTCCATGTAGACGTAGATGACGGGCGTGACGAACAGCGTCAGTGCCTGCGAGGCGACAAGGCCGCCGACCACCGCCACGCCAAGAGGCTGGCGCAGTTCCGCACTGGCACCGGTGCCGAGCGCGATCGGGATGGTGCCCATCAGCGCGGCAAGCGTGGTCATCATGATCGGCCGGAAGCGCATCAGGCAGGCCTTGTGGATGGATTCGACGGGCGACATCCCGTCGCGCCTGAGCTCGAGCGCCACGTCGATCATCATGATGCCGTTCTTCTTGACGATGCCGATCAGCATCAGGATGCCGATCACAGCGATCACCGACAAATCCATCCCCGCCAGCCGCAGTGCCACCAGCGCACCGAGCACCGCCGACGGAAGCCCGGTCAGGATAGTGAGCGGATGGATGAAGCTCTCATAGAGCATGCCGAGAACGATATAGATTGTGAGGATCGCGCCACCGATCAGCAGTCCCTGGTTGGAAAGCGAATCCTGGAAAGTCCTCGCCGTGCCCGAGAAAGTGGTCGAGATCGTCGGCGGCATGCCGATTTTTTCCTTCAGCGCATTGATGTGGCTCACGCTGTCGCCGAGGGCCACGCCCTGCGGCAGATTGTAGGAGATGGTCACTGCCGGGAGCTGGCCGAGCTGGTTGACGGTCAAAGCACCGGCGGTCCGATCGACGCGGGCGAAGGCGCCAAGCGGTACCATCCTGCCGCTGACCGTCCTTACCTTGATCGCCAGCATCCGTTCGGGCGACCACTCGATCTTCGGGTCGAGCTCCATGACCACTTTATAGCTGTCGGCCGAACCGAAGATGGTCGACACCTGCTGGGTGCCGAAACCGCCATAGAGGCTGGAGCGCAACGTGTCGGTATCGACGCCAAGCGTCGCTGCCTTGTCGCGGTCGATCACCAGCGTCGCCTGCAACGCGTTGTTCTGCAGATCATTCGTGACATCGGTGAAGGCGCCATGATCGGCAGCCATCGCGTCCGTCAACTTTTGCGCCCAGACGTTCGTCAGGCCGGTATCGAGGCCCTGCACGGCAAGCTGGTAGGCACTCGCCGAAGAGCGCGCGCCGAGCCGCAGGTTCTGCACCGGTTGCATGTAGGTTTCGATGCCGGACACATTGGCAAGCTGGCGCCGCAGATCCGAAAGTACCTTGTCGATGTTCGGTCGCTGGTCTTTGTCTTTCAGCTGTACAAACAGCTGGCCTTGGTTGAGCGCATTGTTTCCACTGCCCGCCGACCAGCCGACATGCGCGACATAGGGCGAATGGGAGAAGACATCAGCCACTTGCCCCTGCAACTTGACCATGGCGTCGAAGGAGATGTCCTGGCGCGCGATGGTCGTCACCGAGACCTGGCCGATATCCTCCTGCGGGAAGAAGCCCTTCGGCGAGATCTGGATCAGCCAGACCGACAGCCCGGCGGTCACGAGGAAGACAAGGAAAACCAGGAAATTGTGGCGCAGGCAGAATGTCAGCAGCCAGTCATAGCCCCGCATGAAAACGTTTTGCCTATGGTCCTCGCCATGCGCCGCCTTCTGCTCGGCTTTCGATAACGACAACAGCCGCGAGCACAGCATCGGCGTCAACGTCAGCGAGACGAACATCGACGCCAGGATGGCGACCGTCACCACCACCGCGAATTCGTTGAAGATGCGCCCTATCACGCCGCCCATCAAAAGCACCGGAATGAACACGGCGACCAGCGAGATCGAGATCGAGATGATGGTGAAGCCGATCTCGCGTGCGCCCTTGAGCGACGCCTCGAGGGCCGAGAGCCCGTCCTCCTCCATATGGCGGAAAATATTTTCCAGCATGACGATGGCATCGTCGACGACAAGGCCGACCGCCAGCGTCAGCCCCATCAATGAGACGTTGTCGATGGAAAACCCGAGCAGGTACATCACGCCCAGCGTGGCGATGAGCGAAATCGGTACCGCCACTGCCGGGATGACCGTCGCCGTCACCCGGCGCAGGAACAGGAAGATCACCATCACCACGAGCGCGATGGTGAGCAGCAGCGTGAACTGCACGTCGTCCACCGCCTCGCGGATCGACGTCGAGCGGTCGTTGAGCAACTGGATGCTCGCCGTCGCCGGCATCTGACCCTCGAAGGAAGGCAGCATCGCCTTGACGCGGTCGACGACATCGACGGTGTTGGCATCCGGCTGACGCTGCACCGCCATGATGATGGCGCGGGTGCCGTCATACCAGCTTGCCGTCGTCGTGGTCTCGACCGAATCGATGACGCGGGTCACCTGGCCGAGCCGCACCGGATGGCCGTTCTTGGTGGCGATGATGATGTTGGAGAATCCCGCCGCGTTGGTCAGCTGGGTGTTCGCGGTGATCGTCAGCTGCTGTTTGTTGTTCTTGAGCACGCCGAGCGGCGTGTTGCTGTTGGCCGAGGCAATGGCCGTCTGCAGCTGGTCGATCGAGATGCCGCGAGCGGCGAGCGCCGTCGGATCGATCTGGACGCGCACGGCATATTTCTGCTGGCCGTAGATCGAAACCTGCGCAACGCCGTCGATCGTCGACAGCGATGGCGAAATCACATTCTCGGCAAACGCATTGAGATCGGTCAGCGGAATGGTGTCACTGACAAGCGACATCAGCAGGATCGGCGCGTCGGCTGGATTGACCTTGCGGTAGCTCGGCGGGCTGGTCATCTCCAGCGGCAATTGTCGCTGCGTGCGTGCGATCGCCGCCTGCACGTCAGCGGCGGCTGCATCGATGTCGCGGTTGAGCACGAACTGAATGGCGATCGAGGTCGAGCCGAGCGAGTTGGTCGTCGAGATTGAATCGATGCCTGCGATGGTGGAAAACTGCTTGATCAGAGGCGTTGCTACCGAGGTCGCCATGGTTTCCGGCGAGGCTCCAGGCAGCGAGGCCGAGACGTTGACAACCGGAAATTCCGCGCTTGGCAGCGCCGCGACCGGCAGGAATTTGTAAGCAAATAGCCCGCCTAGAACTAGGGCGAACGACATGAGCAGCGTGGCGACGGGCCTGCGGATGCAGAATTCGGAAATCATGGCTGTGTTCCGCCCCTCCGGTCAGCCTCGGCAACCTTCGGAGCCGCCTGATCGCCGGTGCCGGTTGAAGCCTTGCCTTCGCGCACCGCCGCGCCGTTTTTCAGCTTGGTCTGGCCCTCGACGACGACACGCTCGCCGCTTTTCAAACCCTGACTAATCGCGGTGTTGGCACCTTCTGTCAGCGCGACCTGCACTGGCCGCATTTCCACTGTGTTGTCCGGCTTGATCACATAGACGAACGGGCCCTTCTGGCTGGGCTGGACGGCGACTGTCGGAACGGACGTGATTTGTGGCATGATGCCGGCATCGAGCACGACATTGACATATTGGCCCGGCCACAGCGAAAGATCGGCGTTGGGCATGCTGGCTCGCGTTGCGATCGTGCCGGACGCCGTGTCTACGCTGGAATCGACGAAATCCAGCGTTCCCTTGCCGATCGGCTTCGGGTCGCCATCCTTGGTCAGCGTTACCGCACCTTGCTGCGGCGCTGCCAGCGCCTTGTGCAGCAAGGCAAGATCGCTTTCGGGGAGATTGAAGTTCACCTGCAGCGGGTCGACCTGCGTGATCGTCACCAGCGGGGTCGACGTGCTGCTGCCGTTGCTGGTGGTGACGAGATCGCCGACGGCGACGCTGATCGCGCCAAGCCTGCCGGAGATCGGCGCCCTGATCGTGGCGAAGCCAAGCTGGATTTGGTCCGCATCGATCGTTGCCTTGTCGGCGTCGACGGTGGCCGCGGCGGATTTCTGCGCCGCGACAGCCTGATCGTAGGTCTGCTGTGTCCCGGCCTGCCTGGCGACGAGATTTTTGGCGCGCTGAAGATCGGCCGTTGCGCTGGCAAGCAGCGCCTGGTCTTTCGCGAGCGTCGCCTGATCGCGTGCCAGTTGCGCCTTCAACGAGCGATCGTCCAGCGAGAACAGAAGGTCTCCGGCCTTCACCATCTGTCCGTCCTTGACCGCGATTGCAACGATCTGGCTCGAGACCCGTGCGTTGATGCTGACCACGGCAGGAGAGGACACGAAGCCGATGGCATAGCGCCGGACCGGGAAATCGGCCGTCGA
Source organism: Mesorhizobium sp. (assembly GCF_005063415.1). Classification (GTDB taxonomy): domain Bacteria; phylum Pseudomonadota; class Alphaproteobacteria; order Rhizobiales; family Rhizobiaceae; genus Mesorhizobium. The sequence goes on along the minus strand of NZ_SUEG01000044.1, from coordinate 13,299 downwards.
AGCGGTGGCGGCAACCACCGAAGTCGAACGCGCGGCATTTGCCGCTGCAGCGGGTTTGTCCGCGGCCGCCGTCGTCTGCTTCGCCGACAGAATCTGCTGAAGACCGCTCATTGCGCTGGGCGAAAGATAGAGCCACGCCGCGGCAACGCAGGCTGCAGCGATCACCGCAAACACGATCTTTCCGCGCATCGACAAAAGGCCTCTCGATCCGACACGCCGCTATCCGGTGGCCGTAGTCTAGCTCAACTCGCAGCCTCTTGCCGCGCTTTTGCCAGATAATAGAGGATGCCGAAGGCGAAAAAGGGCCAAAACCCGTCATTACGAAGATTTAATGTGCAGTGCACAATAAAACGGCAGCTAACGCAGCATCGGCCACAACGTCGCCGCAAGCATCACGCCCATGGCGATGTTGAACCATTTGAGCCGCACCGCATCCGCCAGAAAACCGCGCAGCGCCATGCCGAAACCGGCCCAGGTCGAAATGCTCGGCAGCATGACGACGGCGAAAGCGGCCGCGATCAGCACCACGGACACAAAAGGGCGTTCCGGGTTCGTATAGATGGCCATGGCTGTAATCGCCATCACCCAGGCCTTGGGATTGACCCACTGGAAAGCCGCAGCCTCGATGAAGCGCATCGGCTGGCCCTTCGCCTCGCCTTCGCCGCCGAGCGAGCGCGACATGGCGATCTTCCAGGCGAGATAAAGCAGGTAGAGGCCGCCGGCGATCTTCAACCCGGTGTGCAGCACCGGAAAGGCCGTCAACACGGCGCCAAGCCCGAAGCCTACCGCAAGCAACAGCACGAGGAAGCCGAAGCCGATGCCGAGCATGTGCGGCACGGTCTTGACCAAGCCGAAATTCACGCCCGAGGCCAGAAGCATGAAGTTGTTCGGGCCCGGCGTGATCGAGGTCACGAAGGCATAGACCAGCAAGGCGAAGAATGCGTCGAATGTCATGGTGTTCCCCCAATCAGTGCGATCGGTGGCAAAGCGACAAGATAGAGCCAAGTTGGATGATCACATCCCTTGCGGGCCGCGGTTCATCGCCGCCACTCCGGTACGGCAGATTTCAACTAGCCCGAGCGGTTTCATGATGGCGATGAACTGATCGAGCTTGGAGCCCTTGCCGGTGATCTCGAAGATGAAATGCTCGGTGTTGGCATCGATGACGCTGGCGCGGAATGCATCGGCGAGCCGGAGCGCCTCGACGCGGGCTTCGCCGGTGCCGGCGACCTTGACCAGCGCGAGTTCCCGCTCCAATGGCCGCTCCTGTCCGAATTCCTGCGACCGCACGGTGAGATCGACGACGCGGTGCACCGGCACGATGCGCTCGAGCTGGTGCTTGATCTGCTCCAGCACGTGCGGGGTGCCGCGCGTCACGATCGTGATGCGCGACAGGTGCTTTTCGTGCTCGGTTTCCGAGACCGTCAGGCTCTCGATGTTGTAGCCGCGTCCGGAAAACAGGCCGATGACCCGGGCAAGCACGCCCGGCTCGTTGTCGACCAGGACCGAAAGGGTGTGGTTCTCTGGTTTTTCCGTCTCCTTGGCGATGAAATAGGCGGAGCCGGTCGGTTGCAACTGTGCGTTCATGACATGAATCTCGGTTTCAAACTTTTGCGCTAATCTGCTGTTTTCGCACAGCTTCCTTGAACCAGGCTACACCAGTTCCCTGCCCTTGGCGTCGATAGCGTTGGCCACAGCTTCGTCCGTCGCCTCGTCCGGCAACAGCATCTCGTTATGCGCCTTGCCCGACGGGATCATCGGGAAGCAGTTGGCGAGCGTCGCCACGCGGCAGTCGAACAGGACGGGCTTCTTGACCGCGATCATCTCCTTGATGGCGTCATCGAGCTCGTCCGGCTTGTCGCAGCGAATGCCGTGGCCGCCATAGGCTTCGGCGAGCTTGACGAAATCCGGCATCGCCTCGGTGTAGGAATGCGACAACCGGTTGCCGTGCAGCAGCTGCTGCCATTGCCGCACCATGCCCATATACTGGTTGTTGAGGATGAAGATCTTGATCGGCGCCTCGTGCTGCACCGCCGCGCTCATCTCCTGCATCGTCATCTGCACCGAGGCGTCGCCGGCGATATCGATGACCAGCGCATCCGGGTGCGCGATTTGCACGCCGAGTGCCGCCGGCAGGCCGTAGCCCATCGTGCCCAGCCCACCGGAGGTCATCCAGCGGTTCGGCTTCTCGAAGTGGTAGTGCTGCGCCGCCCACATCTGATGCTGGCCGACCTCGGTGGTGATGTAGGTGTCGAGGTCCTTGGTCAGCGCATAGAGCCGCTGGACGGCGTATTGCGGCATGATCACCTCGTGGTTCATCTTGTAGGCGAGCGAATCGCGGGCGCGCCATTTGGCAATCTGCTCCCACCACGGGTGAAGCGTTTTCTTGTCGGCCTTGGCGGTTGCCCGCCACAGCCGCACCAGATCTTCCAGGACGCGACCGACATCGCCGATGATCGGCACGTCGGTGTGGACGTTCTTGTTGATCGACGATGGGTCGATGTCGATGTGGATCTTCTTCGAATTCGGCGAAAACGCCGTCAGCCGCCCGGTGATGCGGTCGTCGAAGCGCGCGCCGATGCAGAGCATGACGTCGCAATCGTGCATCGCCATGTTCGCTTCATAGGTGCCGTGCATGCCGAGCATGCCCATCCAGTTCTTGCCCGACGCGGGATAGGCACCGAGGCCCATCAGCGTCGAGGTGATGGGAAAGCCGGTGAGGTCGACCAGCTCGCGCAGCAGATGGCTCGCCTCCGGGCCGGAATTGATGACGCCGCCGCCCGAATAGATGATCGGCTTCCTGGCGCCGGCCATCAGCTCGACCGCCGCCTTGATCTTTTCCAGATCGCCCTGGACCTTCGGTTGGTAGCTGGTGCGCGGCGCCGTCTGCGGCGGGACATAGATGCCCTTGGCGAACTGAACGTCCTTCGGAATGTCGACGACGACCGGACCGGGGCGCCCTGTGGTTGCCACATGGAAGGCCTCGTGGATCGTTGCCGCGAGCTCGTTGACGTCCTTCACCAGCCAGTTGTGCTTGGTGCAGGGCCGCGTGATGCCGACCGTGTCGCATTCCTGGAACGCATCCGAGCCGATCAGTGAAGTGGGCACCTGGCCGGTCAGGCAGACCAGCGGGATCGAATCCATCAGCGCGTCCTGCAATGGCGTCACCGCATTGGTGGCGCCCGGCCCTGAGGTCACCAGCATGACGCCGGCCTTGCCGGTCGAGCGCGCATAGCCTTCCGCCGCATGGCCCGCGCCCTGCTCATGGCGGACGAGGATGTGCTCGACCTCGTCCTGCTGGAAAATTTCATCGTAGATTGGCAGAACCGCGCCGCCCGGATAGCCGAAAACATGCTTGACGCCGTTGTCCTTCAGCGCCTGCACCACCATTTCGGCGCCAGTCATTTCGGTTCTTGGCATTTCGCGCCGCTCATTCTGTCCACTGCTCATCGGTCTGGTCCCGTACTGTTCGCCATCGGGCGATTGCTGGTCGTTTAGTCGTGTTTCGGGCAATAAAAAAGGCCCCCGAGGGAGCCTGTGTCTTGCGCATGGGAGGTCATCGCCCGGCGGTTACACCGCCTTGCCCACGCGCTTTCCTACGAGAATGAGTGCCTTTTTCATGGTGGCGGACAATAGAATTGGTTTGACGCCGCTGTCAACGGCGAATGTGCACTTGGCCTGACGTCGGCACATCCGCCCATTGTGCACCCGCGCGGCCTTTCCGCCGCGCGGGTCTTCCGTTTCAGGCGCAGAGCACCACACCCCTCGCCTTGGCCCAGCGCTCGATTATCTTGCGCTCCTCGAGCGAAGCGAGACGGTTGCCGAAACCGCGCACCTGCACCGCACGGTTTTGCGGATCGAGTTCGATCGTCAGCAACCGCTCGATCTTGCCGAGCGCCGAGCGCCGCAGCACCCAGATCGAGGCACTGCCGGCGATGCATTTGGCTGCATATATCGAGACGCAATGATGCATCGCCCGACTCTCGGCGACCAGATCCTCGGCCGTCTTCAACTGACGGACGGAGAAACGCTCGCCATGCGCCTTTGCCTCCTTGGTCGACGGCTGCCAGTCCCAGTCGTCGAGGCGCGAGCCGTGCCAGGCGCGACCCTGCGACTGCGTCCCGGCAGTACGCGTGGCCCGCCCGGCAGCGCGGCGGCGCATTGCCTCGATGCGTTCGATCGCGGCAATGTCGCGATGCCAGTCCAACATCTGCCGACGCAGCGAGGCGAGCGTGCGACCCTTCAGGCTGTACCCTGCATCGCGCTGGTGCACGGCGCCGATATAGTCGCATAGATCGTCGATCTCCTCCTTCGACGCGGGTTGCCCGCAGAAGAACCGTGTCACCTCGCGCCAGAAGGCCAGATCGTTACGTGGCGTGCGCGCGATTTTCGACTTGGCAAGTCGGGCCGCCAACCCGGAATCATCCGTGTAGGACCGGGCGATCGCCACCCAAAATGCCTCGTCGAACGTGAAATCGCCGGGCAAGTTCAAGAAGCAATGCACCTCCTTGCGGGACAGCCACGCACAGGCGCCCGCCTTGTAGAGCGAGTCCCCACGCGCCACTGCGATATACCAAGCCTTGCGAAGCGCAATCTCGCCGGCACTCAACCCCGAGCTGTCCAGCCAGATACCCTCGAGCGCGGCTGTAACCGGGTAGCGCGCATAGAGATGGCGCGCCGCGGCCAGCCGCAACCGCGCGGGGTCGCGCGTCTTCAGCTTTGGACGCCACAGCGCGCCGTCGCGGATCGCCATACCGGCAAAGCCCCGACGTGCCTCGTCGAGCGCCCGCTCGAAATCCGGAGCGGGACGCGGGACGGGAAAAACCCGCCGCAGCGTTACGGCATATGCTTCAATGCGTTCGCGCTCGGCATCCTGCCTGCGCTGGATCATGGACTTTGCCATGGCCGCTCTTCCTGATTGGAACCCTATCAGCCGCACGCAATTCCAGCGTCGGCACGGAATGTGTCGATCTGGATCGCCGGGTCATTGACAGGTCTCCTTTCAGGACGACGGATCAGAATGGGCGGCTTCTCTAAGCTCGCCGCCAATTTGACGCAAGAGCTATTGTTTCCACGCCCGCGATGGTCCGACGGGTGTTGCAAAGGTGCATCGTTGTCGCCATCACGGTGTCCGGCCGATGCGTTTCCAATAGATGAGGGTGGCTGTGAGCCCGCCATGCGGCTTCAGCGCAAAATCCGGTATTTCGCCGGCCAGGCGGGTTGCTATGCCCTTGCCGCGGTAATCGAGGCGGGTCATCAGCTTGGCGATCTCGGCCCGGTGCGGCTGGTTGGGAGGGCAGTCGAGCAGCAAGGTGACTGTGCCGACCAGCGCCTCGCCGTTCCAGGCTCCAAGCACCGCCCTTTCGCCTCTGGCGGCCGCTTGAAGCGACTTGTTCCAGAAGGCCGCGGCCATCTCTGGCGCCAGCGGATGCATGAAGCTGACCGAGCCGCCGGCAGCGACTGTACCGATCAGCAGATCCGCCAGCATTTTTTGCGTTCCGTCAGTACCGGTGAGTGGCCTGATTTCGATCGAACTCATGTGGTTCCCCTGCGCCGTCCGTCAGTCGAAATGACTGGTCCGCTTCCGCTTCCTGGCCCGGCGGATTTCCGCGATGCGATCGGCGTCTTCCTCTTGCAGATGTCGCCCGCGTTCCAGCAGTTCGAGCGTGTATTCCTCATAGGTCAGGCCCAGCCGCTCGGCCTTGTCCAGCCGCATCAGCATGATCTCGCGGCTCGGCACTTTCCATGCCTGGGCATGGGCGGTCCGCCAGGCAAGAAAGACATAGGGATCGCCCTTGCCCCAGGGCGGACCGTCATAGTCGTCGAGCGGCGGACCGCCATTGTCGGAGCGTTTCGGGCGGCGCGCCTTCACCTCAGCTCCTGGCCAACGCAACCAGATAGTCGGCGGCGCCCGGGCCCGGAGCGTGAAAGACGCAATCGGATGGAGCGCCGAGCGCCAGGCAGTCGCCGGGTTCGAGCCTGTGAACGATGTCGCCCTCAGTGAATTCCAGCCGCCCGGAGATCATCCAGATCTGTTGCCTGATGAAAGCATAGGACGCCGCCGGGAAACTTACCTTGGCGCCCGCCGGCAGTTGGACTCGGATCAGTTCGAGCGGCATGTCCGAAACCGGCGAAAGGTGCCGCCGCACATAACCGGTAGCCGGATCGCTCCAGACCGGCTGGTCACGTTCGCGAAGCAGGCCACCGCCTTGCAATTCCGCCCTTGCTATCAAAGTGGAGAGCGTCATGCCGAAGGCGGCCGCAATGCGCACGAGGAGTGCCGCCGTCGGGCTCGTCATGCCGCGCTCTATCGTGCTCAGCATGGCTTTCGAGACATCGGACCGCTCGGCCAATTCAGCCAGGGACCAGCTGCGAACCACCCTTTCGGCATGTATTCTTCTGCCGATGGTCGAGGATATATCGTTCGCTATATCATCCATTAATCCGATATATCGAAAATTTTTCTACGAAGCAACGACCGTTTCGTCCACTTTTCGCAAACTCCTTAATGTCCGCTAAACCATCCCGCCTCATCCCACCTTAACCCCGTTCGCCTAGGCTCATCGCTTGGGAAAAGGGGACCGGCCTATCCATGCTCGTTGAACGCGAAGCCTCCATTGGAGAACCGACTTTGCTGGAGCGCCGCAGGGCGGAGCAGAACGACAAGCGGATTCTGGGCAATGTCGTGCAATGCGACGGGGCGCGCGCCACCATCAGCGCCTATGCCGACGATATCGAAGGCACGGTCACCGGCCTGTGGAGCGTTGGAAAGATGATCTCGATCAATCTCGGCACATCACGAACCGTCGGCCTGGTCTACGAAATCGGCAAGTCGGATCGCGCCTGGAGCAGCGAGGGCCAGAATCCTATCGAGGTCAGCATCGAATTGATCGGCGAGGTGCGCGACGGTGCCGAACCCGGCGCGAAGCCAGTCTTCGACCGTGGCATCACGACCTATCCGCATATCGGCGCCATTGCCCATCGTATCCGCAGCCGCGACCTGCAGGCCGTCTACGATCTCGCCGGGCGTCATTCGATCACCATCGGCACGCTGTCGCAGGACGAGGCCATCGACGCCAATATCGCCATCGACGATACGCTGGCGCGCCATTTCGCCATTGTCGGCACCACCGGGGTCGGCAAATCGACCGCCGTGTCGCTGCTCTTGCGCAAGTCGATCGCCGCCCGGCCCGACCTGCGCGTGCTCATCCTCGATCCACACAACGAGTTCGCCGCGTCGTTGCCGGAATATTGCGTCAGGGTCGATTCGACGTCGCTCGACCTGCCCTTCTGGATGTTCAAGCTCGAGGAATTTGCCGAGGTGCTGTTTCGCGGCCGCGAGACGGTCCCGGAAGAGGTCGACGCTTTGCGCGATCTCATTCCCGCGGCAAAGAACCTCTACCGCAATCCGAACTCCGGCAACTATCTACGGCGCAGCACCGACGCGCTGACCGCTGACGCGCCGGTGCCCTATCGCATTGCCGACCTCATCAAGCTGGTCGACGAACGCATGGGATTGCTGGAAAGCAAGAACGATCGCCCGACCCTCAGGTCACTGAAGACACGTATCGAATTGGCGGCATCCGATCCGCGCTACCGTTTCATGTTCAACTCGCGCCTGATCGAGGACACCATCCACGAGACGATCGGCAACATCTTCCGCGTGCCGCATCACGGCCGCCCGGTGACCTGCTTCGAAATGGCCGGCATGCCGTCCGAGGTGGTCAATTCTGTATGCTCGGTGCTGGCGCGGCTGGCCTTTGACCTGGCGTTGTGGAGCGAAGGCCGCCTGCGGCTGCTCTTCCTGTGCGAGGAAGCGCATCGCTACATGCCGGCCGATCCGCGCCTCGGTTTCGCGCCGACGCGGCACGCGCTGTCGCGCATCGCGAAGGAAGGCCGTAAATATGGCTGCTATCTCGGTGTCGTCACCCAGCGCCCGGGCGAGCTCGACCCGACCATCCTGTCGCAGTGCTCGACGTTCTTTGCCATGCGGCTCGCCAACGAGCAGGACCAGGCGATCATCCGGTCGGCGATCGCCGATTCCTCGGCTTCGACGCTGGCGTTCCTGTCTTCCATGGGCCAGCGCGAGGCCATCGCCTTCGGGGAAGGCGTGGCGACGACGATGCGGATGAAGTTCGAAAAGCTCTCCGAGGATTTGATCCCCGGCACGGCCAAGCGCGAGGACGCCTTGCCGTCCGAAACCGGCGACGAGGTCGACCTCGTGGCGATCGTCGAACGGCTGCGCAACGTGCCGAAATCACAGCAGGCAATGCCTTTCGCGGAAGTCGTCGATCCGGGCCGGCAGGCGGGCGATTCGGACTATCGCAAACCGCCGGCCGCACGCACCCAGCGGAACGACGATTTCGACTTACGCTACGGCCTCAAGCCGGCGACCTTCGGGCTACGCCCGCAAAACGAATGAGTCGGGCGACTTTCAGGCAGACCTCATCGGTGCGGCCGCAGATATCAAAGCTGAGCTTCGATGGCTGCCCTGTCTATAACTGACCACACCTGGCGAATTTTCTCTCTCTGAAACTCATAGAATACGTTCTCGGCAAACGAAATTCTCTTCCCGCCTACATCGAGCCCCAGGAACGTTCCCCTCGGCGCGCAGTCGAAGCTTAGCCGGCTCGCTATATAAGGCGGATCGGCAACCAATAGCTGAATGTCGAAGTAAAGGTCCGGAATTTCGTCGAAGTCTCTCACCAACATTTCGAGATAGCCGGACAATCCGAGCTTGCGACCGTTGTGGGTCACTTCATCATGAACAAACCGCCCCAGATTTGGCCAATCCTGCTTGTTCAGGCATGCAATATAGCCCCGGTAAAGATCGGAGAGATCGGATTTAGTCACGGAACACCTCTATTCCCGGCAAGCCCCGCAAAGGCAGCATCTCAGCTTGACTGGGTGACATCGGTCTGCGTGCACCGGAAACGCAGAAAACGATACCAGACGGCCAGCTTCGAATTCAATGACGTGATTTCAGGCGCAGACGCGGTTGCGCCCTTGCCTCTTTGCCTCATAGAGCTGGCGGTCAGCGCGGCGATAGAACTCCTCAGCGGTTTCCTTGCGATCCCAGACGGCAAGTCCGACGCTGGTGGTGATTTTCAGTCGGACATTGCCTGTCAGCACCGACATGTTGGCGATCGCCTTGCGGATGCGCTCGGCGAATTTGGATAGCAGCTCGGCGTCCATATTGGGCGTGACCACCGCGAACTCCTCGCCGCCCAGGCGCGCCACCACGTCGTGATAGCGTGTCATGTCCTTGAGACAGTTGGCGACGGCCCGCAACACCTCGTCGCCGACATCGTGGCCGTGGCTGTCGTTGACCTGCTTGAAATGGTCGAGGTCGAGGATCATCAGCCCGACTGGTTTCTCGATGCGGCGAAACTCTTCGAGATATTCCTTCAGCGCATCGTCGAAATAACGCCGGTTCTGCATGCCGGTGAGGCTGTCGGTGAGCGCCGCATGCTCCAGCGTCTCCGAGCGCGCGCTGAGCGAAACAGTCATGGCGCGCAGCTTGCCTTCTTCCGTCGCCTGCTTTCGGATCAGCGGATAAATGAAGAAAATGCCGAAGAACAGCGCGGTCGCCAGCAGCACGCCGGTCGCAAACAGCAGCTTGTTGAGATAGACGATTTCATCGAGTTCCGAAGGCGTATTGCTAATGTCGGCCGCCAGGGTTTGCAGGAGCCCATAGGCGTAAAGCGTCACCAGGCCGGCGGCCAGGATCACAAAAATAAAGACGAAAAAGGCTGATTCCGCCTTGTGGAAACGCATCTGCTCCCCGTTCGAAAGTTCCCATCGATTTTATGGCATGCGGGAGCTTACGGACAGTTAACCTGGACAACTTCAACGCGAAATGTCCCCTCGGTGTCGACTTTTCAGGTTGCGCTCGAAGGAGGGGGTGAGAGCATCGAGTCGATCCCCTCACCAGGACGCAATCTCTGCCATTCCGGGCCCAATTGGTGCCTGAACCAGGTCGCCTGCCGTTTGGCATATTGCCGCGTCGCGATTTTCGCGCGCTCGATGGCCTCGGGAAAACTGATGGCGCCGGCCAACGCGGCCTGAAGCTCGCGAACACCGATTGCTTTCATCGCCGGCAGGTCGAGATCGAGGCCGAGCGCTGAAAGCTGTTTCACCTCGTCCAGTGCCCCCTTGTCCAGCATGCGGTCGAAGCGGGCATCGATCCGCTCCACCAGCGCCGCTCGCTCCGGCTCGATGACGAAAAAGCGCGCGCTGCTCCTGTCGATCAACGGCTGGCCACGCGCGGCCTGCCAGTCCAGGATGGAACGGCCCGACGCGTCGAGCACCTCCAGCGCCCGCACGATGCGCTGGCCATCCGTCGGCCTCAGCATCATGCCGGCCGCAGAATCCTCGCGCAACAGGATGCGGTGCAATCTCACTGCGCCCTGTTCCTGGAGCTCGTAGCGCCAGCGATCACGGATCGATTGCGGAATGTCGGGCATCTCCGAGATACCTTCCGTGAGCGCCCGGAAATAAAGCCCGGTGCCGCCGACGAAAATCACTTGCCGCCCCGAGAGCGTGCCGTCGTCGATCAGCTTCGTGACATCACGCAACCAGGCGCCGGTGGAATAGGCGGTGGACGGATCGACGTGTCCATAAAGGAAGTGGGGGACGCGGGCGAGTTCGGCAGAACCAGGCCGTGCCGTCAGCACGTCGAGCACCGAATAGCCTTGCATTGAATCGGTGTTGACGATGACACCGCCATTGCGCTCGGCGAGGTCGAGTGCGAGCGCCGACTTGCCGCTGGCGGTCGGCCCGGCTATCAGGATCGCGTTCTTCACGCGGCCTTCGCCCGCCTGTCCGCTGGAATTTTCGATGCCGCTGATCGCCACGCTTCTATCCCATCCCGCCGGCCGCGCATTGACGTCGACGCTAGCGAATATGGCCTCGCGGTCCGTCGGCGCAAGCGCTGTTCGCTGGCTGGCCGAAGGCATCGCCTGCGAACTCGACTTGCCGGAGACCGTCGACGCTTCCGAAATAACGGCGCGCCTGCAGGCCGCGCTTGCTTCCGAACCGATCGACGTGGCCGTCCAGCCGGCTGAGAACAGGCGCAAGAGGATCCTGATCGCCGACATGGATTCGACGATGATCGACCAGGAATGCATCGACGAGCTTGCCGACGAGATCGGCGTCAAGGATCGCGTCGCCGCCATCACGGCACGATCGATGAACGG
>NZ_SUEG01000044.1:0-2091 GCF_005063415.1 Mesorhizobium sp. | reverse complement strand
GCTCAAGGGTCTCGATGCCGCAATCATCGACCGTATCATCGACAATCGCCTGACGCTTGCCTCCGGCGGCCGCACGCTCGTCCAGACAATGGCGGCCAATGGCGCCTGGACGGCTCTGATCTCCGGTGGTTTCGACATCTTCACCACCCGCATCGCAGCATTGCTCGGTTTTCACGAAAATCGCGCCAACCGGCTGATCGAGCAGGATCGCCGCTTCACCGGCTTGGTCGCCGAGCCGATCCTCGGCCGCGCCGCCAAGGCCGAAGCCCTTATCGAGATTTCCGCCCGCCTCGGCCTGACGCCTGCCGATGCCATTGCCGTCGGTGACGGCGCCAACGATCTCGACATGATCCGTCTTGCCGGCATCGGCGTCGCCTTGCACGCCAAGCCGGCCGTGGCGGCTGAGGCAAAGATCCGTATCGACCACGGCGACCTCACCGCCTTGCTTTATCTGCAGGGTTATCGCTGGGGCGAATTTGTCGAATGACGCCGATCCGCACCGAGCGCCTGATCCTGCGCAACTGGGAAGATCATGACGGCGAGCTCTTCCATCGCATCAATTCCGACGAGCGCGTCATGGAATTCTTTCCGTTTCGCCGCGACCGCGCCCAGGCTGACGCTAAGATGGGGGAGTTGCGCGCGGCTATCGATCGCACCGGCTTCGGCTTCGCGGCCGCTGAGATCGCAGCCACAGGTGAATGCATCGGCTTCGTCGGCATAACCGGAACCGATCATTTGCCATTCCTGCCGCCCGGCACGATCGAGATTGGCTGGCGGTTGGCACCAGAATTCTGGGGCCGCGGCTATGTCACCGAAGCAGCCGAAGCCTGGCTCACCTATGGCTTTGAAAGACTTGGCCTCAACGAAATCGTGTCCTTCGCAGTCAAAGATAACAGCCGGTCCACTGCCGTCATGGAGCGCCTGGGCATGACCGCGGACCCGGCCTCCGATTTCGACCATCCCGGTGTTCCGGACAGCCACACCGCACTCAGGCGACATGTCTTCTACAGGCTGTCACGCACGGACTGGCATGCAAGAAAAAGGGCGGCCCGCTAGCCGCCCTTTTCTTTTCAAGATCAGAGTGTTGCAGGCTCTTCCGGACTCAATCCATCCGGATTGTCACAAACCTCAGCTCGCCGGTCTTCGACGCCAGCATCAAAAGCGCGTTCTTGCGCCCTTGCTCCTTCAGCGCGCCGATCCGGTCCATGACGTCCTTGGGCGTCGCGACCGATTCCTGCGCGATCTCAGTGATCACCTCGCCCGGCTGGATGCCGCGTTCGGCCGCTGCCGAATCCTTTGAGACGTCGGTCACGACGACGCCGGAGATGTCGGCGGCGATGCCGAATTTCGTGCGCGTCTCGTCGTTGAGCTCGCCGATCGTCATGCCGAGCACGGCAGCCGTCGAAACCGCAGGCGCCTTGTCGGCATCGTCCTGGTCGGTGTTGCCGTTTTCACCACCGCTGGCAAGCTTCTCGCCGTCCTCGAGCCGGCCGAGCGTCACCTTGACGGTCTGCTCGACCCCTTTGCGCACGATGATCACGTCGACCGCCTTGCCGACCGGGCTCTCCGCCACAACGCGCGGCAGGTCGCGCATTTCATGGATGTCCTTGCCGTCGAACTTGATGATCACGTCGCCGGCCTGGATTGTGCCGTTGTCGACCGGCCCCCCCTTGATGACACCAGCAACCAGCGCGCCCTTGGCGGTCGCCATGCCCAGGCTTTCAGCAATGTCGTCGGTCACCGGCTGGATGCGCACGCCGAGCCAGCCGCGCCGCGTCTCGCCGAACTGGCGAAGCTGGTCGACGACGCCCGATGCAAGCTGCGACGGGATCGAGAAGCCGATGCCGATCGAGCCGCCCGACGGCGAGATGATTGCCGTGTTGATGCCGATGACCTCGCCGCTGCTGTTGAACAGCGGTCCACCGGAATTGCCGCGGTTGATCGCGGCATCGGTCTGGATGAAGTCGTCATACGGGCCGGAATTGATGTCGCGATTGCGCGCCGAGACGATGCCGACAGTCACCGTGCCGCCGAGACCGAACGGATTGCCGATCGCCATCACCCAGTCGCCGACACGCATCGTGTTGGAAT
>NZ_SUEG01000448.1 GCF_005063415.1 Mesorhizobium sp. | reverse complement strand
GAGCCAATCAAGCCTCGCAAACAGGCATCTCTAGCCGAGATTCACGCTTTGCGCAGGCATATCCACCCCCAGATGAAGCGGCTGTGGGAGCAGTTCCCTCTATCGGGCCACAAAGAATGGCTCAGGACAACGTCCCCTGTACAGGGAGAAATTGCTGTTCTCGAGCAACGGGGCTCAAAGGAATACGTCCCCCTCGTAACTAGCAAAGCTGCGCTATAT
>NZ_SUEG01000447.1 GCF_005063415.1 Mesorhizobium sp. | reverse complement strand
TTGCCTTCCGTCGCTGCACGAGTAGCGGCAGCCGCATACCGAAGAATATTTGACCCTTGGGATGATACATCCCAGTGAGCTTAGTGGCCGTTCGCCATGGCTCGGAAATCTTGTCCAATTCGATGTTGATAATAGCGTCGGTGAGTATCAGCGTCTTCGACGCTTTGTGGAAAAAAATGAACTCTTTGAAATAGCCGCCGGGAAAAAGCACTTGATCGA
>NZ_SUEG01000446.1 GCF_005063415.1 Mesorhizobium sp. | reverse complement strand
GCCATAGAGCTCCGACAGGCGGCGAATCAGCCGGCCGGCTTCGAACACGACGTAAGCGACGTCGACCAGCGCGCGGGGGCTGACCGCGGTCACCAGGGAGACGCGCTTCGCCGCTTCGAGAATCATCACCCTGGCGCGGGCATCGAGCGGGCCGAGGATCTCGGTCTCGGCCAGCCGCACCAGATTGCCGCCGTCAATGATGTCGCCGCGCAATTCGGCC
>NZ_SUEG01000445.1 GCF_005063415.1 Mesorhizobium sp. | reverse complement strand
AGCAGGGTTTTTGCCTTGGCATAGGCGTCTCGCCAACTGAGGCCGAGATGCGTGTAGGCGACTTCCGCGATCTGCTTGCCTATTGTCATCACGGGGTCGAGGCTCGCAGATGGATCCTGGAAGATGAAGCCGATGTCCAGGCCGCCGAGGGGACCGAATTTAGGTTGGCGTCCCGTCGCACCCCCCTCTGTCCTGCCGGACATCTCCCCCGCAAGGGGGG
>NZ_SUEG01000444.1 GCF_005063415.1 Mesorhizobium sp. | reverse complement strand
GTCATGACCGAAGCAGTCGAGCGCGCCGGCCATGATCAGGCTTTCGAAGACGCGCTTGCCGACGATCTTCGGATCGACCCTTTCACAGAAATCGGCGAGGCTCTTGAACGGTTTTTCGCCGCGCGTGTCGACGATGTGCTCGACCGCCGCGTCACCGACGCCCTTGAGCGCGGCCAGCGAATAGAAAATGCGGTTCTCGCCGACCTCGAAATCCCGGAACG
>NZ_SUEG01000443.1 GCF_005063415.1 Mesorhizobium sp. | reverse complement strand
CCCGCCAGTACGAATCGACCGACGACGCCTTCATTGACGCCCGCACCGTGACGATCGGCGCCCAAATCGCCGGCCGTATCACCGAGCTGGCGGTTACCGACAATCAGCATGTACAGGCGGGTGATGTCCTCCTGCGCATCGACGACAGCGATTATCAGGCAAATCTGAAGCAGGCCGATGCCGGCGTCGCCGCGGCCGAGGCCGAAATCGTCAATGTCACCG
>NZ_SUEG01000442.1 GCF_005063415.1 Mesorhizobium sp. | reverse complement strand
GTGCGCGAGCTCGCCGGCGGGCCGGGTGCGGTGATCGTCTGCGGCCGCTTCGAAGGCGTCGACCAGCGGGTCATCGAAGCGCGAGGCCTCGAGGAAGTTTCGATCGGCGATTTCATCCTGTCCGGCGGCGAGCCGGCGGCACTTGTGCTGCTCGATGCCGTGGTGCGCCTGCTGCCCGGCGTCATGGGCAATGCGGTATCGGGCGACGAAGAGAGCTTTGAAA
>NZ_SUEG01000441.1 GCF_005063415.1 Mesorhizobium sp. | reverse complement strand
GGTATATTTCGTCTGGCGTGAAGAGCTTTACAATCGGAACGGCAGTTGGAATGGGATATGTAAACCATCCTGCCGGTGTCACAAAGGAGTTACTCGAAAGCAGTCGGTGGGAAATCGAGATCGCCGGCAAACTCTACGAGTCCGACGCGTCGCTGCGGGCGTTTTTCGATCCAAATGGGGATCGGGCCAAGCAATAGTACGCCTGCGGCGACCCCCGGCGACC
>NZ_SUEG01000440.1 GCF_005063415.1 Mesorhizobium sp. | reverse complement strand
AGGGCGGCAGAGGCCGGAACAGGGTTTCAGGCAATGGCGCAAAGCGTTCCGCCTGTCGTGCCTCATCCACTGCCGCCAGTGGCATGGGCGGCAGCTTCGTCACCTGGAAACGATGCACGGTCTCGCCAGTGGCGGGATGCCGGCGTTCTTCGCTCTCCGCGGCACCGACCAGTGCGCGGCTGACGATCGAATGCCAGGTGCCGGTATTCGGCGCCCGCTTGCCA
>NZ_SUEG01000439.1 GCF_005063415.1 Mesorhizobium sp. | reverse complement strand
GACGACGCTGCTCAACCGGCTGCTCCGGGATCCGGCACTCGCCGACACCGCCGTCATCATCAACGAGTTCGGCGAGGTGGCGATCGACCATCTCCTGGTCGAGCAGGCCTCCGACGGCATCATCCAGCTCTCCGACGGCTGCCTCTGCTGCACGGTGCGCGGCGAGTTGGTCGACACGCTGGCCGACCTCGTCGACCGCCTGCAAACCGGCCGCATCGACCGGCT
>NZ_SUEG01000043.1:2470-38871 GCF_005063415.1 Mesorhizobium sp. | reverse complement strand
GGCAAGGGCTTCAAGACGGTGATCGCCGCGCAGGCCTCGGCAAAAGTCTCCTTCCGCCTCGTCCACAAACAGGATCCGGAAAAAATCCGCGCCGCCTTCCAGGCATTCGTTAGAGAGCGCGTTCCAGCGGACTGCTCGGTCGAATTCCACCCGCATGGCGGCTCGCCGGCGATCCAGCTTTCCTACGACTCGCCCTTCCTCGCCAAGGCCAAGCAGGCGCTGTCCGACGAGTGGCCGAAGCCGGCGGTGGTGACCGGCAGCGGCGGCTCGATCCCGGTGGTCGGCGATTTCCAGACCTATCTCGGCATGGAATCGCTGCTGGTCGGTTTCGGCCTCGACGACGACCGCATCCACTCGCCGAACGAGAAGTACGAGATGAGCTCCTTCCACAAGGGCCAGCGCTCCTGGGCGCGCATTCTCGAGGCGCTGACACGCTGAAATTGCGCCAGACTCAAGTTTTTGTTGATTTTTCGCCGGATCGCGGCAAGGACGGGCATGGTCCGTCGCGCATCGCTGCACGGGGCCGCGACCGGAGAAGACGATGAGCGACATACGTTTCCATAAAAACGATTTGCCCGGCCTGCTGCATTACGATGTCGGGGCGGTCGCCATCGACACCGAGACGCTGGGGCTGAACCCGCATCGCGACCGGCTCTGCGTCGTGCAGATCTCGCCGGGCGACGGCTCGGCCGACGTCATCCAGATCGCGCCCGGCCAGAAGAAGGCGCCGAACCTCGTCAGCCTGCTGAAGAACCGCAGCATCACCAAGCTCTTCCATTACGGCCGCTTCGATCTAGCCGTGCTCTACAACGCCTTCGGCGTCATGCCGGAGCCGGTGTTCTGCACCAAGATCGCGTCGCGGCTGACGCGCACCTACACCGACCGGCACGGGCTGAAGGACATCTGCTTCGAGCTTCTCGGCGTCGGCCTGTCGAAGGCGCAGCAATCGTCCGACTGGGCGGCCGAGACGCTGTCGCCCGAACAGCTCGAATATGCCGCCTCAGACGTGCTCTATTTGCACCGGCTGCGCGACGTGCTGAGCGCGCGGCTGGCGCGCGACAACCGGACCAGGGAGGCCGATGCCTGCTTCCGCTTCCTGCCGACGCGTGCGAAACTCGACCTGATGGGCTGGGATGAGGAGGATATCTTCGCCCACAGCTAATGGCCTTCATGATAATTCTACTCCGGCGGCCTTCTGGCGCAGTTTTCTCCGCTTCCGGTGCTCACGGACCCAAATGTCCGCTCCGCTCCGGTTCTCGAAAACCACGCCATATGTCTCGCCGGAGCGAATTCTCATAAAGGCCATCGGCCAGGAACCGAGGGCGCTTGTCCCGGCGCTCCGTTCGCTTCACCGGGAGGAATTGAAATGGCTGCGCGAAAACCAATCGAAACGGCACCGAAGGACGGCTCCAAGATCACCGTCTATTGGCAGGACAGCAACGGTGTGATGAACGAGAGCATCGCGCAATACCGTTCGCTCGACCGGCTGAAGGCGGCCGGCGGCGACTGGGACGAAAGCGACGCCGGCTGGTGGGCCTATACGGACGGCCATACGCAAAGGAAGATCGAGCCGATCAGCTGGCGGCCGGCCTCCGACGACCCGGACGCGGACGACTGAGGATTGTCGCAACCGCCGACCTGAAGTGATTATTCTGAGGCAAAGCGTATTTTGTTCTTGCTTTGTGCCGGCAGCTATGCTACTAATTTCGGTATGGTGCTAATTGGCTCCAACGACCCGCCCGCCGAGGCGGGTTTTTCATTTCTGGCGTCTTCCGATCGGAAGTTGTGCGTGCTGCGGTGCACAGACTTCTCGCGAATACAGATGACGTTATCGGCCGGTCTCGGCGCTAATTCGATCGTTTCTCGGCCAATTGCGCGTAAGTCGGGTCAACCGGCAACGAAGGTCGATCATTCCTGTCAGTGGCAAATCGCAAATTTAGGAGATTAGCTGAAATCCTCCCTTCGTCATCCCTGGGCGGAGCAAGGAGCGAAGCGACGCGGCGCAGACCCTGGGATCCGTGCCGTTACCTTGCGGCAGTGCTCCAGCGGACCAGAACCAAACGCTGCCACCCCAGTCCTACGAAAAAGCTCGAAGCACTCTGGGACCGGTCGTCTCGATCAATTCGGTCTCCCATGGCGGAGCCAGCGCTTCAGCAGCTTCTGGCTCGCGGTCATGGTGGAAGGGCAACGAGCGCAATGGCGGATGCAAGCGCCGCTCTGAGCCGCTGCATTCTTCGGCGGATGTCACGGCATGGATCCCAGGGTCTCCGCGACGTCGCTTCGCTCCTGCTCCGCCCTGGGATGACGAAGGCGTGGTGGCAATTCGGCTAATCGCCAGCGTTGGAGATTGGCGGCTGTAGCTGGCCGGCAGCGAACGTCTACAGTTCCTTTCGGGCTCAATCGAAGAACTAAATCCTCTGTGCAAACGAACTAGCCTGCGGCAGTCGAATGTTGGTGTTTGGCGACAGACGTTAATCCCAACGTTCTCAGATCGTCTGCTTTTTGCCATCCCTGGTCGGCATGAGGTCGACGCCGTTGACCTTGCCGATATGCGTGGCCAGCATCGGCACAAACTGGTCGGTGGGGCCGGCCGCGAAGGCGCCGGCGAAGGCGTTCTTGGTGGCGTTGCCGAGCGGGTTGGCGATGCCGGCAGCACCCGCCATCGATTCGAGATAGGTAAGGTCCTTGAAGGCGTTGGCGATGGTGAATTTGTGCGCATCGCGGTCGCCTTCCAGCGTCCAGCGCATGAAGGTCTGGTAGAAGCCGCAGTCCATGCGGCCGTTGCGGATGACGCTGTCGAAGCGCGGCGGCGAGATGCCGACCTTCTGCGCCAATGCCAGCGCTTCGGAATAGATCGCGGCGTAGCCGAGCGAAATGAAGTTGTTGAGCAGCTTCATGCGGTGGCCGTCACCGGTGTCGCCGATATGGACGATGCGCCCAGCCCAGGTTTCGAGCACCGGCTTCAGCCGGACAAAGACCGCATCGGGCGCGCCGACCATGGCGTCGAGCGTGCCTTCCCAGGCCTCCTTCGGGGTGCGGCTGAGCGGGGCATCGACATAATCGACGCCGAGCGCCTTGAGCTCGGCGGCCAGCGCCACCGTCGAGACAGGATCCGAGGTCGAGCAGTCGACGACAACCGATCCCTGCTTCAGGCCTTCCTTGAGGCCGCCGGGGCCGCGGATGATGGCTTCGACCTCGCGCGAGCCGGTGACGCAGATGAAGACGATATCGGATGCCGCCGCGACGTCGCGCGAGGTCGCCGCTTCCCTGGCGCCCCGGCCGAGCAGGTCTTCCGCCGGCGTGCGGTTCTTGCGGCCGAGAAACGTCAGCGGATAGCCCTTGTCGACGATGTTCTTCGCTATGCCGTGCCCCATCAGGCCAAGCCCGATGAAGCCGATCTTTTCGCTCGCGGCGGTCGTGTTCATGTCGTTTCGTCCTATTTTGCAATGATGGATGACGGCGCTGCAGCTTGCCCGGCGAATTGTTGAAGCGGGTTTTTGCCGCATGCCATGGCAGGCGATTGCAGAGTTCGATATTGTCTGACAATACACATGAATTCCAGGGAGAGCAAAATGACGAAGCGGATCATGTTCACCGGCGGTAGCGGCAAGGCCGGGCGCCACGTCGTGCAGTATCTCGTCGAGCAGGGCTGCCAGGTGCTCAACATCGACACCAAGCCGCTCGACAATCCCAAGGTGCGCACGCTGATCACCGACATCACCGACAGCGGGCAGGTGTTCAATGCGCTGTCGAGCTATATGGGCCTGCATGAATTCGACCCGTCGCTGCGCACGCAGCCGGTCGATGCCGTGGTGCATTTCGCGGCGATCCCGCGCATCATGATTACGCCCGATAACGAGGTGTTCCGCATCAACGCGCTCGGCACCTACAACGTGATCGAGGCTGCGGTGAAGCTCGGCATCCGCAAGGTGGTGATCGCCTCCAGCGAGACGACCTACGGCCTGGTCTTCGCCAACGAACCGCGCGATCCGACGCATTTCCCGCTCGACGAGGAGTACGACGTCGATCCGATGGACAGCTACGCGCTGTCCAAGGTCGTCAACGAGAAGACCGCGCGGGCGTTTGCACAACGCGATGGCACCGACATTTACGCCCTGCGCATCGGCAACGTCATCGAGCCGCATGAATATTCGCTGTTTCCGAAATGGTTCGCCGATCCGGGTTTCCGCAAGCGCATCGCCTGGAGCTATATCGACGCGCGCGACCTCGGCCAGATCACGCTGCGCGCCATCGAGAAGGACGGGCTCGGCTATCAGGTGTTCAACGCCGCCAATGACGACACCTCGTCCGACCTGCCGACAGCCGAACTCCTGAAGCGGTTTTATCCCGATGTGCCGGTCAAGGGCGAACTTGGCGAATACGAGACGCTGCTCTCCAACCGCAAGGCGCGGGACATGCTTGGCTTCCGGCCGGAACACACCTGGCGGAAATATGTCAAGACGAGCTGACGGGCGCAGCTGACGCGGACCGGCACCGGGCCAGCCCCCGAATTGCTCGTCATGACTCCAGGCTCACACCCGCTACGACCGATGCGCCCACAACCTACGTTCAGGCGTTCGCCGTCTGGTTCATCCAGACGATTTCCCAAACGTAGCCATCTGGGTCTTCGATGTGGCGGTTATACATGAAGCCAAGATCCTGTGCCGGGTTGGGATCGGCGCGACCGCCCGCCGCAACCGCGCTGGTTAGTGTTGAATCGACGGCGTCGCGGTTATCGACAGTGAGGACGATCATTGCCTGGCTGTCGCGCCGTGCGTCGCCGATTGGGCGTGTAGTGAATTCGCGGTAGTGGTCATGGGTCAGCAGCATCACCCCGATCGTGTCCGAGAACATGAGCGAGGTGGATTTCTCGCCCGAAAACTGTGGGTTCACAGTGCCGCCTAGCGCCACGTAGAACGCCGTCGACGCCGACAGGTCACGGACAGGCAGGTTCACGAAAATCATTTTGGGCATCGATTTCGCTTTCTCCAGGGATGCGCGCTGCGCTATTATCTTGCTGCAATGTTAGTAGATGCAATGTATCTTGATTGCAAGATACACTGGCAAGGGAATACTTGACATGGATCGCGCCGAGGCCGCAGCTAAGGAATGGGCTCGCGAGCGCCCCGATCTTCCCTTGTTGCCTGTTGAAACGGTAGGTCGCCTGCTCGATGCCGCCGCGCGGGTTATCCGCGATCACATGAACCCGTTGCTCAAAGAAGCAGGCCTGAATGTAGGTGAGTTTGATGTGCTAACGCCGCTCAGGCGCGCCGGTGAACCCTACATGCTCTCACCTACTCAGCTCTACGAATCGGCAATGATCTCCTCGGGCGGCATGACGAGCCGCCTCGACCGGCTGGAGCGCGCCGGGCTGGTTGAACGACGCCCCGATCCCAACGACCGGCGCGGCAAGCAAATTGCGCTGACAACTGGCGGCAAGCGCGCGATAGACGATTTGATCGGTCCAATGGTGGCCCTAGAAGAGCAATTAATCTCCGTGCTGACGCCGGCGGAGCAGGAAACTCTTAACGCACTGCTTAGGAAATTGCTGACAGGACTTTGAATTAGAATGGTTCGTCGTTTTACGGAAACGCCAAACCGATCTATCTTTTTGTTTTGACGCAATTCCGGACGGAAAACCGTTTCACACCTTTCCTGGAATTGCATTAGGTCGTTGTCCACGTCGGCAGTCGCCTCTGCCTCTGAATCAATGAGTCCTGACCCTACTTGTGCTTCCAGAATTCGGCCTGGAGTTGCGCCGCTTCATCGGCAAGCAGCGGGCCGACGACTTCAGTCGGACGCTGCCCGGCTTCGAAGACGATCCTGCAGGGCAGGTCGAGCGTGGGGTTCTCGACGTGTGCGCCCGTCGACGCCTTGAGGTCATGTTCGCTCTGGCCAAAAACGACCCGTCCGATGCCTGCCCAATAGATTGTCCCGGAGCACATCGCGCAAGGTTCAGCCGAAGTGTAGAGTGTGCAGGAGGCCAGCTTTTCGAGACTGACATTCATCCCCGCCCACGCGGCCAGCAGCCTTTCGGCATGAGCGGTGCGGTCGCCCCCGCCGGCTTTGTAAGCGTTGGGCTGCTCGCGCAACACATTGCCGTCTTTGTCAGCGAGGAGCGAACCAAAGGGATGTTCGCCGGCATCGCGGGCCTTGCGCGCGACTTCGAACGCCTGACGGAGCAGGCGCTCATCATAGGGCCGTTGTGGCATCGGCGGATCCTCCGCCGCTTGACAATAGTGCCAAACGATCCGCCGACACAAGTCGGCAGCCTGGGCGGTAGCGTCTCGGTTTGAAATCTAGACTGTAATCCCATAATCGCATGTGTGTCGAAGTTCGCACGCTAGCGCACTTTCAGTACACCGCCATCTTTGTAGATTAGCGAGGCTTGACGATTGGCTGCCATGTGAGTGCGTGCGAATTTGCGACAGCGCTCATCTGTGTTGATTTGGCGTTCGACCCAACGTCGCCAGTGAGGATCTGACAAGGCAATGCGTTCCGCTTCGAGGAGGCTTACGCCGTGCCGAGCGCGAAGCTCTTTGATGTGAATTATCCAACGATCTCGATCTGCCATGGACGATCTTACCGTTTCTTCGTAGGAACCACGCTTGCCGGGCTTGGGCGCGACGGCGCAAAGAGCTGGCGGCCGCTCGTAGGTCTGCCCAAACGGGTTCCGACCTTGAGGCTCTCGCCATTCTGGCTGGGAGAACGAAATACAAGGGCGGTAACCATGTAAT
Organism: Mesorhizobium sp.; assembly: GCF_005063415.1. Taxonomy (GTDB): domain Bacteria; phylum Pseudomonadota; class Alphaproteobacteria; order Rhizobiales; family Rhizobiaceae; genus Mesorhizobium. Next base: position 32,134 of record NZ_SUEG01000043.1, on the reverse strand, counting down.
GTGGCTATCAGCCTTTCAGGCACACAGGCCCTTTCCAATCGGTCGGCATGGCGGAGACCCTGAGGTAAGCCCTCATGTAAAGAAAGTGGTTCTTGGGCTCTTGGAGGCAGACGCAGCGGCTTGGGAAGACTGGCGCGACGCGCAAGGATTAGATGACACAGAAGAAAATGACGGTGGAAACAATGGTCACGGACATTCTTAGAAAACCCTACGCCCGGATGGTGATTCCTGATTCAGACGGAACTTTCTCCGCCGAGATTGTCGAGTTTCCAGGCTGTGTCGCCATGGGCGAAACAGCGTCAGAAGCCTTGGAGAATTTAGAGGAGGTAGCCGCCGACTGGATTGGGGCCGCCGTCGCTCAAGGTCAGGAAATCCCGGAACCAATGGAAACGGCAGGATATAGCGGAAAGCTTGTGCTTCGCATGCCAAAGAGCCTTCATCAGCGGACGGCATTGTATGCGGAACGCGACGGGGTCAGCCTGAACCAATTTATCGTTACATGTCTTGCCGAACAGGTCGGCCTTCGTGCGCGGCCTGTAGTGTTAAGTGCGCATTCAATGCAAACAGCCTTGGCTCCGCTCTTTCTAATGCAAATTAGTCAGATCGTGGCCCCTTCGCTGGCGCCTCAACAAGACTATCTCAGTCAAAGAGTTGCTTCTGGGTCAGATGTACTCAGAACCCATATCAACAAAAGAGCTATGTCCCATGCCTGAAATCAAACAGTACGACTTCAAATACAAGGAAGTAGCCGAGGCGTTGGTGAAACAGGCTGGGCTTCATGAAGGAAGATGGCAAATTGTCATGAGTTTTGGCTTGGGGGCAGCCAACATGGGACCTACGCCTGATGAAACAGTCCCAGGGGCAGCTGTGGCCGTTACAGGCATTGGCCTTATAAGGGCAGCCGAAACTTCGCCCAACGCGCTCGTAGTCAACGCCGCAGAAGTTAATCCGGTTTCCACCTAGAGGTAGCCGCCTTCCTTGCGATCTCGGCGCGCCGTTCCGGTGTCATGTTGGCGGCGCGCTTCTTCCCACCCTTCGAACCAAGCTCTTTGGCGGCGGCGCTTTTGCCGTCGTCGATCACGTCGTCAGTTTCCTCACCGGTAGCAATGCGCATGACTTCACGGCGTTGCCGATCACGTCGGCGGGGCGCTTCTGGCCTTTAGGTCCGGTTGGCATAGGCTGGCTTCTCAAGTGTCCGGGCATCATTCATGCAGTCGGCCTTTATAGCCTCATAGTCCGGGCCCTGCCGTTCAACCGAGCGTCCGTCATAATGGCGACCGCTAAATCGGTACACGCCAACTGAGACCTCGCCAGAGGTAAACGTCCAACCTTCCAATGCGTCTTGATTGTGATCGCTCACGGCTGCTCCCATGCTTTCCGGTAAGCATATAGGAGGTCAGCCCGATATGGGAAATTTCAAACTGACCCACTCCCGCCCAGGCTCAGGACTCGTTGCGACTAGGCCGTTGAGCCAGCCAGATGCTGCCGATGACGAAAACGACGCCGGCGATTTGAGGCAAGGTCAGCGTCTGGTCCAGGAATACCCATCCAAGCAGCACGGCGGTCACCGGGCTGAGGAAAAGCAGCGACGACACCACCGCAGAGTCCAGTCGCGCAATGCCCCGGAACCAGAGGACATAGGTCAGCGCCGCACCGATCAGCCCGAGCCACGCCAGTCCAAGCAGGTTGGCCCCGGTCGGGATTGGGATGGAGGGCTCGAAAAGCAGGGCCACCGGAACGAGAAGGAGACCGCCGGCGGTCAGTTGCCATGCCGTGAAGGTGAGCAGCGATCCAGGCGGTTGCCACTTACGGGCCAATACGCTTCCGAAGGCCATGGAGGCCGCCCCGGCGAGGCCGGCGGCAACGCCGACCGCATCGAGCCTCGCGTTCGGGGTCAGCACAAGCAATGCAACACCGGCGATCCCGACAAGGGCAGCGACGATCGCTAACGGTCGGATAGGGCTGCCAAGCAGGGCAGCGGCAAGGAAAATCACCATCAACGGCTGGACCGACAGCACCGTCGCCGCGACCCCGCCAGGAAGCCGGTAGGCGGCGACAAACAACAGGCTCAGGAAGATCGAGATGTTGAGGGCTCCGAGCACGAAACTGCGCAGCCACCAGACGCCCGTCGGCAGTTGCCGAACGATTGCGAGCAACAGCAATCCGGCGGGCAAGGCTCGCAGCATTGCGACCGTCATCGGCGAAAAGTTCGGCAAGAACTGCGTGGTGACGATATAGGTGCTGCCCCATATTGCGGGTGCAATGGCTGTAAGCAACAGATCGGAACGGTGCGTTTTCATAAGATTTCCAGTACTTCGGCAAGAGGGCGGCGCGGCTTTTGCGGCCAGTTGCCGGGCGCGGCGCGGCCGATCGCGATGAGCATCACCGGCACTTCGTTGCGTCCAAGGCCGAACTCGCGGGCCACGCCTTCGGCATCGAAGCCTCCCATCGGACCAGCGACGAGCCCCAGCGCTTCGGCTGCAAAAATCAGCGTCGCAGCGCCAAGCGTTGCCGAGCGCACGGCTTCGTCGCGGGCCGCCCGAGGATCGGCATATTGGGTGCGGGCGCCTTCCTGCCAGCCCGAAGCCATATCCGCCGGCATGAAGCCGGCTTCGACGAAAGGAAGCAGCCTTGCATTGAGGGCGGCGTGGTCGGGCAGCACGCCGCATACAATGAACGTGACGGCTGCCTCCTGCACCTTGGCCTGGCCATGGGCCACGCTGCGCAGCCGTGCCTTTGCTTCCGGCGTCCGCACGGCGATGAACCGCCAATTCTGAAGGTTGTAGGCGGTTGGCGCGCGCGTTGCGAGGCGTGCCAGTTCCTCGACCTCGGCATCCGTCAATGCGTGCGAGACATCGAACCGATTGGCCGACATGCGTCGCTCGATAAGGGAGATTGTGGGGTTGGTCATCATGTCATTCCGAAATTGACTAAGCCGTTCGGGAAGCAGATATGGAATTTACCAACAGACGATAATATGTGACAATTGAAAGACATTGTTTACTGGAAGAGAATGGTGCGATGGATCGCCTGACGGCGTTGCAGGTTTTCCGCCACGTGGCGGAACTGAACAGCTTTGCCGAAGCCGGACGGCGGCTCGGCCTCTCGCCTCCGGCGATCAGCAAGAACATCGCCGAGCTGGAGGCGTATCTGGGGGTGCGGCTCATCAACCGGACTACGCGGCGGATGGCCCTGACCGAAGAAGGCAGGATCTACCTGGAGCATGTCACGCAGGGGCTCGATGCGCTGGCCAGGGCCGACCAGGTTCTCGGCCCGATCAAGACGGCGCCGAGCGGCACGTTGCGAGTCAGCGCGCCAATGACTGTCACGTTGACACGGCTTTCGGCTGCCATTCCCGCGTTTCTATCGCGCTATCCCGATTTGAAACTCGATCTGCATCTTGACGACAGGCGCGTCGATATCGTGCGGGAGGGATTTGACCTTGCCATTCGCGGCAGCGACAATCTCGAGGATTCCAGCCTGGTTGCCAGAAAGCTTGCGGTCATGCCGCACGTGCTTTGCGCAGCTCCGTCCTATTTCGAGAAGCATGGCCGGCCCAAAACGCCTTCCGATTTGAAGGCGGCCAATTGCATCCGGTTCAGCCTCTCGGGCCATGCGGACATATGGGAGTTCCGCCAGGACGGCCGTAGCGAGCGGATCGCCCTCGAGGGACGATATTCGGTCTCCTCAAGCCTTGCCGTGCGCGATGCGCTGCGCGCCGGCTTCGGCGTCAGCCTGATCCCCTATCCCTATGTCGAGAGCGATCTGACAGCAGGCCGGCTGCAATCGGCTCTGGATGACTGGGAAAAGGTCGAAACCACGCTCTACGCGGTCTATCCGGCACGCCAGCACCTCGCCCCGAAAATCCGCGTCTTCCTTGATTTCCTGATCGAGGAATTCAGTCGGGACAAAGAGAAGCCGTTCGTGCCTCTCCGGCGTGAACGCTCGGCAAAGCGCGTTACCGGCGAGGCGACGGATACGGAAAATCAGACCTGAGATATTGCCGTCAATTCCATCTCCTTGACACGCCTCCAAATCCGGACTTTGTGGAGCCATGCAGGACGCTAAGCCGAATAAGGGAAAGACAGCGGCCGAGGCATTCGCCGAACGCACGAGCGGTACTCGCCGGGCCGATGCGGCGCGCATGCCGGGGTCGAGCGTGCATGCGTCGCTGGCCAACGAGATCGGGCTGAGGATCGTGCGCGGCGATTATCCGCCGGGAACCATCCTGCCCAACGAAGCCAAATGGTCCGAGACCTTCGACGTCAGCCGCTCGGCGGTGCGCGAAGCCATCAAAATGCTGATGGCGAAGAGCCTTTTGTCGTCACGTCCCAAAATCGGCAGCTGGGTCGAGCCGAAGGAGCGCTGGAACCTGCTCGATCGCGATGTGCTGGCCTGGTACGCGACCTCGCCGGACCGCGAGGTGTTCCTGAGAACCGTGCAGGAGTTCCGCCACATCATCGAGCCGGAGGCCAGCGCCTTCGCCGCCATGCGGCGCACCGACGAGCAGATGGCCGAGATCAGCCAGGCCTGCCGCGAGATGGGCGAAGCGACCAACCTGCAGGAGCGGACGCGCGCCGACACGCGGTTTCATCTCGCCATCCTGCGCGCCTCGGGCAACGATCTGCTGGTGCCGCTCGGCGTGCTGATCGAATCGGCGTTCGATCATCTGTTCGCTTTCACGACGCGGGAACTCGACGATTTGCAGCATGCGCAGCGGCTGCATGAGGCAATCGAGAAGAGCATCCGCCTGCAGCGGCCGGACGCGGCGCGCAATGCGGTGCGCAAGCTGCTGGCCAATACCGACAGCGTCATCAAGTCCAGGTAGCCGCCGTTCGGCTACAGGCACTCAGTCGAAGGGTGCGGTCGCGAGATGCTGCCATGTCAGGCCGAGGAGCAGCTCTTGGTCGCGGGCGGCGTGTTCGGGCGGGTTGACGACGGGGTCGCCATTGACGATCGCCGCCCAGAAGCCACGCATCTCCTCGACGAAGGCTTCGGCGTAGCCGGCGCGCAAATCTTTCTTCGACAGCGTGTGACCGTCCGAGGTCGTCACCGTCAGCCGGGTCGGATGATGGTTGAGCCAGGGCGAGGGGAATTCGAGCTCCAGGCTGGCATCGTCGAAGAACAGCGTGATCCGCTCCTTGTAGTCGGCGAGCTTGGGCACGGTGAGATGCGTCATGGTCCACAGCGCCTGCCCGTCCAGCAGCTTGACGGCGCCCTGGCCGCCGTCGCCATTGGCAAAGATCTGCGCGCCGACGACCTCGCCGTCTGGCACCCCGAGCGCGTCGAGCAGGCCATGGACGGCATTGACATCGTGAATCAAGGCCGAGCTGTAAGCGCCGGTAAATCCACGGAAAGCGAGCTTGGTCACGGGAACACCGATGGCGTATTCGACCTGGCGCTTCTGCTTGGCCGCGACGACGGCGATCATGTCCTTGGGAATATCGGTGCCGCGCCTGTAGGGCTGATGGGCAATGAACGGCCAGGCGTCGGGATCGTTCACTTCCACCGAGACCGCGCGCAGCGTGCTTGATGTGCCCGGCAGCGAAGCGAGCGCCAGCCGGTAGCTCGGGTCGAAGCGCTTCATATAGCCGACCTGCATGATTTTCCTGGCGGCATCGCGCGCGGCGACGATCTCGGCGATTTCCGCCAAGGAATAGCAGAGCGGCTTTTCGCAAAAGACATGCAGGCCAAGCGCCAGCGCCGCCAGCACCTGTTCGTGGTGCAGCGGGTCCGGCGAGCCGATCACCACCGCGTCGAGGCGCTGGTCGAAGAGCTGGTCGATCGTTTCGAAATTGGCAATGCCATGGATGTCGGTGACGAACTGCCGCGAAATCCTCGAGGGATCAGCGACCCCGACCAGCTCGAACAATTCGCCGAGGCGCAGCAGATTGGGAATATGCTCGACCTGCGAGATCATGCCGGCGCCGACGACCCCGACGCGTATCCTGCTCATTGGATCATTCCCCGCAATGTCCTGATGTCAGCTCAAGGCGCCGCAGGCGGCCGGTTGCCGATCTGGGCGAGCAGGCCGGCAATCTCCGCCTCGACCGCCTTCAGGTCCTCACCGCCAGACATGATCGAGATGACCTCGTCGCGCGAGATGTCCGACTTGGCGTAGGTGCCGCGATTGCGGCCGCGGTTGAGCAGCGTGAAGGTGTCGCCGACCGGATAGGCATGGTGGATGTTGTGGCTGATGAAAATGACGGCCAGGCCCCGCATGCGCGCTTCGATGATGAATTTCAGCACCATCGCCGCCTGGTGGACGCCGAGTGCGGAGGTCGGCTCGTCGAGGATCAGCACGCGCGCGCCAAAATGCACGGCGCGGGCGATCGCCACCGACTGGCGCTCGCCGCCCGACAGCGTACCAACGGCTTGCGTCGGGTCACGCACGTCGATGCCGATATCGGCCATCGCCTGCCTGGCGATGGTGTTGGCGCGCTCCTTGTCGATGCGCGAGAAGGGCAGGCTGCTTTTGGTCGGCTCGCGGCCGAGGAAGAAGTTACGGGTGATCGACATCAGCGAGATCATGCCGAGGTCCTGGAACACCGTTGCCACGCCGAGCTCCTGCGCGTCGCGCGGGCTGCGGAAGGTGACCGGCTTGCCGTCGACCAGGATTTCGCCCTTGCTCGGCCGGTAGACGCCCGACAGAACCTTGATCAGCGTCGACTTGCCGGCGCCGTTGTCGCCGAGCAGGCAGTGGACCTCGCCCGGATAGACCTTGATGTCGATGTCCTGGAGCGCGCGCACCGAGCCGAAATTGACGCTGACGCCGCGCAGTTCCATAGCCGGTTCTCTCATTTGGGCTGACGCAGTCATTTGCCACCTCCGCGTCCCAGCGCCTTCAGCCTGATGTAGTTGTTGACCAGCACGGCCATCAGGATGACGATGCCGAGGAAGACCTTGAACCAGTCGGTGTCGATGCCGGTGTAGAAGATGCCCATCTGCACCAGCCCGAAGATCAGCGCCCCGAACAGCACGCCATAGACGGTGCCGTAGCCGCCGGTGAGCAGCACGCCGCCGATGACGGCGGCAATGATCGCCTCGAATTCCTTGAGCAGGCCGCGCGTGGTGTCGGCGGAGCCCGCCTCCATCACCTGGATGGTGGCGAGCAGCGTCGCCGCGCAGGCGGTGTAGACGAACAGGCTGATCTTGACGCGATCGACCGGCACGCCGACGTTGCGGGCGGCGATCAGGTCGCCACCGGTGGCGAAGATCCAATTGCCGTATTTCGTCTGGGTGAGCACGTAGCCGGCCAGCACCGTCAGGCCGAGCCACCAGACGATCGACATCGGAATGCCGGCGACGAAGGGAATGCCGTCGCTGCGGGTGGCGATCCAGCCTTGCGCGCCCATCCAGTGGAACAGGCCGGTGAGCAGATGACCGTTGAAAATGCCGGCCGTCGCCGGGTCCGGTGCGCCTTCGAGGATGTAGGGGATCTGGGTGCGGCCGGTGACGGCGCGGGTGATGCCGATCGACAGTCCGCGCAGGATATAGAGCGTGGCGAGGGTGACGATGAAGGAGGGCAGGCGCGTCTTCACCACGATCAGGCCGTTAAGATAGCCGGTGAAGATGGCAACGGCGAAGGCACAGGCGATGCCGCCCCATAGCGGCAGGCCCCAGTATTTCACCGTCAGCCCTATGACGACACCGGCAAAGCCGACCATGGAGCCGACCGAAAGGTCGAACTCGCCGGCGATGATGAGAAGTGCTGCTGCGGTGGCGAGGATGCCGAGCTCCGCCGATAGCGTCAGGAAGGTCATCGATCCCTGCAGCGAATAGAGGTTTGCCGCGCCCGGCAGCAGCGCAAAGATGATGATCGTCGCAAGCAGCCCGCCGGCAGCACCGGCTTCCGGCCGGCGCAACCACTGGGTCAGCTTGCCGGTGCTGGCCAACCGCTCGTCGGCGCCGGCGGCCCGCTTCGATGTCATGCCGAAGCGGTCGGTCGCCTTCAGTTCGCCCGGAGGTATCGCCTTGTCTTCCACGACCGCCATTAGGCTCTCCAATCGCTCAATTCGCAATCTTCGAACGGATCGGGAGAGCGCTTGGCGCATTCTCCCGTTCCGTCGGAGCGCTTGCCTAGCGGATACCCTCTTTGGCCAGCGCCAGGATCGCCTTGGCTTTTTCGGGCGTATCGATGAACAGCGGTCCGGTATAGGAATTGTTCTGCGGCCAGAAGCCGTGCGTCGCCTGCTCGACCAGATAGATCACCGGCAGATAGCCCATCAGATATTGCTGGGCGTCCATGCCGAAGCCCATTTCGCCGGCCACGACAGAGTCGAGGACCTCCGGGCTGATGTCGAAAGTGTAGAGCTTGAGCTTGCCGAACAGTTCCTTGTCGCGGAACATCGGGATCAACGGATTGGCGGCGGTGGCGCCGAGCGCAAAGACGGCCTGCGTATCGGGATGCGCCGACAGATAGGCTTCGGTGCGGCGCTGGATGTCGGCCGGATCCGGCGCCACGGCCAGAACCTCGGTGCCGCCGCCGGAGGGCTTCAGCCCGTCATTGAGGCCCTGGCAGCGCTGGTCGAGGCTGACATTGCCGACCTCGTGGTTGATGCAGACGACTTTCAGCGTGCCTTCTTTGGCCAGCCGCTCGCCGGCCTTCTTGCCGGAATCATATTCGGAAACGGTGCCGACATAGAGTGTCGTGCCGAGCGCGGCGCCTTCCTTTTCGCCGGAATCCAGAACCACCATGGGAATATTGGCGGCAAGCCCGGATTTGACCGACTTGCCGAGCGCATTGGCGTCGGCGATGGAGACGGCGATGCCGTCCGGGTTGGTGGCGATGGCGGCGTCGAGAAGCCGGGCCTGCTCTACCACGTCGAAGACCTGCGGCGCGTAATATTCGACCTTGGCGCCGGTGAGGGCGGCCGCGTCATCGACGCCGCGCTTGACCACCGACCAATAGGGATCGGACGCCGACCCATGCACCACGAAGGTGATGCGGACGTCCTTCGGATCCTTGAGGCCCGCGGCATGCGCGATACCTGTCATCAGGCCCGCCGAGACGAAGGCGCCCAATGCCACTTTCAGAAGAGCTTTCATCTTATTCTCCCATCTGTCGTTGCAGTTCCAATCCCTCTGGCGCCGTTTTCCGGCCGCGACGATCGGCTCATGTCGCGGATCGGGTGGCCGCTTTGCGGGCCTTTGCCGACGCCAATCGCTGTTCGCCCGCGTTGCTGCCGCGGGCCGTTGTTGATGATCGCCCGGCCGAGAGTGTTGCGCGAAGCTCCTCGCGCAACGGCTTCATGCCGATGACGTCGATCGGCTGTGCGGCGAGCCAGTCGCGAAAGCCCTGGTCGCGGAACAGCTCGTACTCTTCGGTGCGGATATAGGCGGAACGCGGCTCGATCAGCTCGAGTTCACCGGGCGCGTTGCAATGCAGGCAAAAGAACGTCAGGCCATCGCGCACACCCTCGATGAGCGCTTTGTAAGCGGGCTCGATCGGCCTGGAACGCGGCCGACCCCAAGTCGTCTGGATGGCGGCGTCGAAAATGGCAAAGCCGCCGGCGCGGGCCAGCGCTACGCCGCGCTGGAACGCCTCCTCGGTGACGCCGACCAGATTGTCGTTGGGGGAATAGGCGGACAGCGTCTTGGTCAGCAGCACGGGCAACTGATATTCCAGCCCGAGCTTGATGTAGATGTCGCAAAATTCCGGCGACAATGCCGCGCCCATATGCGCGTCGAGGTGGGTGACGTCGATGCCGGCGCGATAGGCGGTGTCGATCTGGGCGCGAAGCTCGGCCTCGACCGCCTGCGGCACCGCCTTGCGGCGCGTGGTCGCCACGTCGGGCCATAAGAAGCCGAACTCGTCGGTCAGGCCGGCCGCCCGCGACGGCGCGGTCAACGGCCGCCATTTATAGTGCTGCTTCTCGCTGTTCAGCGTCAGGTGAACGCCAAGGTCAAGGCCAGGGTTGGCGGCGGCGCTTTCGGCCATTTCGAGGAACCAGGGGCACGGAACCATCACCGCGCCGGAACTGCAGACACCCAGCCCGCTCAATTGGAGGAAGGCGCTGTTGGCGCCGTGGCACATGCCGACATCGTCCTCGTGGAGCACGATCCGTTTGCTGGAGCCGGCGGCGTTCACGAATGGCCGCCTTTCCGCCGGCACGCCGGTTTCGAGGGTCTTCCAAAGTGTGTCCCGTATTTCATGGAACCAACCGTTTGCCCAACTGGCCGGAATGGAACGCCGAAACCTGCCTTTCCGACAGGGCCACTTTGGCGAATTCGGATGGATACGATTTGCCTGCCGGCTGAGACACTTAGCTGCCGATTTCCCCAATCAGGTTCAAAACCAGTCATAGGAACCGTCTTCCGGGCGCAGATGGCTTGGTCGAATAGCGGCGGAGTGGTTCTTTCAAACTGTGCCGACAAGCCTACAGCTGTCCACACCATCAAGCGACCCACATTACCAAGTGACTTGGAGGCCTGTCATGTACACCGCCGGCGAAGAGGAAATCGAAGCCATTGCCAGGGTGATCCGCTCGGGCGCGCTGTTTCGTTACGGCAAGGACAGCGAATGCGACCGCTTCGAGGCCCGCTATGCGCAGCATCTTGGCGTCGAGCATTTCGCGCTGGCCGCCAGCGGCACCTATGGGCTCGCCGCCGGCCTGATCGGCCTCGGCATCGGCCCGGGGGACGAAGTGCTGGTGCCCGCGCACACCTATATGGCGACCGCGACCGCGGTGCTTTCGGTGGGGGCCATTCCTGTCATCGTCGACATCGACGAGAGCCTGACGATCGATCCCATCGCCTTGCGCGAAGCCATCGGGCCGCGCACCAGGGCGGTCATCCCGGTGCATATGTGGGGCGCGGCCTGCAACATGAACGCGATCATGGACATTGCTGCCAAGCGCGGCCTGCTGGTGCTGGAGGATGTCTGCCAGGGCATCGGCGGCGGCTACGAGGGCCGCAAGCTCGGTTCGATCGGCCATGCCGGCGCCTATTCCTTCAACTACTTCAAAAACATGACCTCGGGCGAGGGCGGCGGCATCGCCACCAGCGACCCGAAAGTGGCGGAGCGGGCGCGCTGCGCCATCGACCCTTGCCATTTCTACTGGCAGGGCAGAAGCGACAGCATCAAACCCTTCGCCGGCATCGGCGCCCGAGCCTCGGAGCTGATGGGGGCGATGCTCAACGTCCAACTCGACCGGCTGGACGGCATCATCGAGGCGATGCGCGCCGAGAAGAAGACGGTGCTGGCCGGCACCCGCCACCTTAGCAATCTCGGGCTGACGCCGTCGCCGATGAACAGCCCTGACGACGATTGCGCCGCGCAGGTGATGTACCTGCTGCCGAGCGAGCAGGCGGCGCAGACTTTTTCGAAGACCATTCCCAGCGTCGTAGCCGGCAAGACCGGCCGCCATAATTTCACCCAGTGGGACCAGGTGCTGATGCATGAAGGCGCGCATCATCCGGCGCTCAATCCTTACGCACTGCCCGAGAACCAGGGCTTGCGACTGGATTATTCCGACGACCTCGGCAAGCGCTCGCTCGACATCCTCAACCGCACCGTGATGGTCGCCATGAACCCGGCGCACAGCGATACCGACATTCAGGACATGATCCACAACATCGACGCGGCGGCGCGGGTGGCGCTGGAGAATGCTTCGCTCGATGATGTCGAATTGCGCAAGTCGGCACCGATTGATCTGCAGAAATTCGACAGTGTGAACTAGACCAGTTCCGACGCGGTTTGCTACCCTGCGGCCGAGTTCCTTCTCCGGCGGCCGGCCGAGGATTCCGGCCGGCATAACCGGTCGTCAAAAGATCCGCAGGCCCGTGTCGGATAGGCCGGGCTCCGCTCGTCCTAGGGGGCATCGATCACCAATACGGAGGATTAACGATATGCCCGGCACCGTACGTCTGCACCGCGTTCTGACAACCAGCCCGGAGAAAGTCTACCGCGCGTTCGTCGAAGCGGATGCACTTGCGAAATGGCTGCCGCCGAACGGCTTCACCTGCACGGTTCATCACTTCGAGGCGAAAGTCGGCGGTACGTTCAAAATGTCCTTCCGCAACTTCACCACCGGCGACAGCCACTCGTTCGGCGGCGAATATGTCGAGCTCGTGCCCAATGAGCAGCTGCGCTACACCGACCGGTTCGACGACCCCAACCTGCCCGGCGAGATCGAGGTGACCGTGACATTGAAGAAAGTGTCGGTCGGCACCGAAGTGAATATCACGCAGGCCGGTATTCCAGACGTCATCCCGGTTGAGGCCTGCTATCTCGGCTGGCAGGAGTCGCTGCGAAATCTGGCGAAGCTCGTTGAACCCGAGATCAAGCAGTAGGGTAAAGCGCTGCCCCGGCGGGTTGGCGTCGCTAACCGGAAACCTAGGGATGACGCCGTTCTTCCCACCCAACATGCGCTGGGGCCGGAAACGCGGGATCGGCGAAGCAGCCGACCGCGACGGCGATCCATTCAGGCTTTCGCTCGGGCTCCCAGAAGACGCTTGAGCCGCAGCCCGGGCAGAAATGGAAAGTGACGTGATGGCCGCTCCGAGCCGACCGCCTGTAGGTACTGGCGTCGCCTTCGGCTTCTACCTTGTCGCGCGCGAAGAAGGCGGCGACGCCGTATGTGCTGCCGGTCCGTTTCTGGCAGTCGAGGCAGTGGCACTGTGCGACAAGTTGCGGCTCTCCGTTACAGAAGATCCTCAGTTGCCCGCAGGCACAGGATGCGGTTCTCATGGCAGTCCTCACGGTCAGACGAATGCGTTGCTCCGCCAATTTCGGCGGTTAGCATGCTTCTGGTTTTCGGGGAGATTCGGCCTTGTGAGTGGCTCCTTGCGCGAACGCGGCGAAGGACCAGGACCGATGCCGTATTTCTAATCGCCTCGGGCGAATGTTGCAACCGCGGTGAACGAGATGACGCGCTTGCCCTAGCTTCTGTCCAACCTTAGGAACGCGGCGCGCAGCGCCAGCACGGCGCGCAGGATCTGGCGTTCGTCCATCGCCGCATAGCCGAGCAGCAGGCCGTGCTCGGGTTCTGTGGAATGGTAGTTGATCGAGATGCCCTGGACGTCGAGCCCCTCCTTGAGAGCGGCGGCAACCACGTCGCTGTCCTTATAGGGTCTGACGAAGCTCGCCAACAGCTGCATGCCGGAATCGTTTTCCGTCACGGTCAGCCATTCCGCCAGATGCTCCTGGCACAGCTTGACGAAGTTCGCCTGCCGGCGCGCATAGAGCCGGCGCATGCGCTTGAGGTGCGTGGCGAAATAGCCCTGCGTGATGAAATCGTTGACCGTTGCCTGCAGGATCAGCGGCGCGAACTGGCCGGTGATGCTCACCGCCCGGTCGAACGGTACCGACAATTCACGTGGCACGATCAGATAGCCGATGCGCAGCGCCGGGATCAGCGTCTTGCCGAAGCTGCCGATATAGACAACGCGATCGGCATGATCGAGCCCGCGTAGCGCCGGCACCGGCCGGCCGCGAAACCGGTATTCGCCGTCATAGTCATCCTCGACGATCCAGGCGCCGTTGCGTTCGGCGATGTCGAGCAGCTGCAACCGCTCCTCGATGCGCATGATGGTGCCGAACGGCCATTGGCAGGATGGCGTCACATAGATCAGCCGCGGCGGCGGCAGCTCCGGATCGGCAAGATGCCAGCCGCGCCTGTCGACCTTCAACGGTGCTAATCTGGCGCCGCTGGCGAGAAAGGCGCTCTTGGCGCCGAGATAGCCGGGCTCTTCCATCCAGACATGGTCGCCTTCGTCCATCAGCACGCGCGAGACGAGATCGAGCGCTGCTTGCGCACCGGTGACGATGATCACCTGGTCGGCGGTGCAGCTGATGCCGCGCGACAGGCCGATGGTCGAGGCAATGGCCTGACGCAGGCCGGGGTGGCCGGCAAAGGAGAGATAGCCAAGCAGGCTCTCGTCGCGGCTGCGTGCATTGCGCACCAGAAGGCTTGACCAGATGGTGAACGGAAACGATGCCGTTTCAGGCACGCCGGGATGGAAATTGATGACGCCGGCATTGCGCGGCGGTTGCGGGCCGTTGACGATGGTCTGGCCGCGCCGCGACAGTTTTTGCGGCGCTGCCAGTCCGGCGCGCAGCGACGCCAAGGGCCGGTTCTGCTGGATCGGCGCCACCCAGGTGCCCGATCCGGCCCGCGCCTCGATAAAACCTTCGGCAAGGAGCTGGTCATAGGCGGCGATGACCGTGTTGCGCCCGACCTTCAGATCTTCGGCCAGCGAGCGCGTCGACGGCAGCAGCGTGTTCTGCGGGATCTGGCCGTCAAGGATGAAGCGTCGCAAGTCGCCGTAGATCTGACGATGCATCGGTTCTTCCGAAGCGCGGTCGACCGACATGATGTCGAGGGAAAGGCGCATGTGGTCGGCCAAGGCACTATCCCCCGACGAACCTGGCGGCGCGGGCGATCTTTTCCTCGTTGAGCCGGCAGACGGTATCTAGCACCAGTCGCCTGGTTTCCGGGCGGACCTCGCGGCTGTTCTTCAGTGCGCGATGCACGGTGGCGGCGCCAAGTTCCGCCTTCTCGGCGATCTCCCGGATGGTGCAAAGCCGTTCCATGCCAAGCGCAGCTTCGAAAGCCATGTCGCTCCTCCTCGGTTACATCAAGGCACGGCTTCCGGCCGGCCTCAAGCATGAAAGTCGGGGTTTGAAATTCAGAGCAGGGATTCTGCGATCCGCGCCGCGCAGGGAGCACGGCGGCGCGGATCGCCGGGCGCTTTCGCGTCGCTAACCCCATCGAGGCGCGCGCCCATTGTGTTCCCCCGGTTCGCAAATGCGGGCCGGTCAGTTTGCCTGCCGCGTCGCCACTTCGAAGCCGGCCTCGCGGGCGGTGGCGAGCAGCGAGAAATAGCCCTTGCTGGCATAGGTCAGCGGATGTGCCTTGGCCGGATCCTGCTCGGCTTCGACAACGATCCAACCTTCATAGCCGCGCGCGGCGAGGGGTTTCAGCAATGACAGGAAATCGACCGAGCCGTCGCCGGGCACGGTAAAAATGCCGTCCATTACCGCCGCCATGAAGCTCATGTCCTCGCGGCGTGCCCTTTCCAGCACCGCCCTGCGAACGTCCTTGCAGTGGAAATGCACGATGCGGTCGAGATGCCGTTGCAACAGCGATTGCGGGTCGCCGCCCGAAAACAGGCAGTGGCCGGTATCGAACAACAGGCCGACGCTTCGGCCCGTCGCCGTCATCAGCCTGTCGACTTCATCGTCCGTCTCGACGATGGTGCCCATGTGGTGGTGAAAGGCCATGCCGACCCCGAATGCGGCCATGCGGTCGGCGAGGGCGGTCAGTTTCTCGCCGTAGGACGGCCAGTCCCTGTCGGCGAGGCGCGGACGCTCGGAGATCGGTGCAAAAATGCCGTCATGGCGACCGCGCGAGGTGTCGGCGTAGACGACGATCTTGGCGCCAAGGTCGCGCAACAGCTGCAGATGTGGGGTGATCGCCGCGAATTCCTCGTCGACCGTGCGGTCGAGAATGCGGCCATCATACCAGCCGGAGACCAGTTCCAGGCCATAGGAGGACAGGATCGGGCCAAGCACTTCAGCCTGGCGCGGAAATTTGCCGCCGAGTTCGGTGCCGCGGTAGCCGGCCTGCGCGGTTTCCGCCAGGCAGGTCTCCAGAGGCGTATCGCCGCCAAGCGCCGGAACGTCGTCATTGCTCCAGGTGATGGGATTGATGCCGATCTTGACCGTCATGGCGCCAGGCTTTGCAGGCTTGGGAATACAAGCCGAGCCTGCAAACTGGCGGTAAAGAGGACCCGTCACTAGGTCCAGTTCAGCCGAATTTGGCAGAACCAATTAATGGTGACCGATTCTAGTCTTCCTTTGGGCGGCCAAAAAGGACGCGCAGTTCGTCCTTTGCGTCCTCCAGCACTTTCTTTTGCGCCGCCGGCAGGTTCTTGCCGGCGCGGTTGATATAGAAATTCAGCATCGACATGGCGGATTGAAACGGCCCTGCCTTGCGTCGATCGCTGTGCTCGGCCGATCGCTTCAACGAGGCGGCGATTTTCCTTGGATCGTGGGATTCGAAGATGTGTTCCTCGAGGTCCAGCGCGTCGCTATGCTCGGTGACGTCGGCGGACCATTTCCGTTGCGCGGTCATGGCAAACTCCTTCCACTAGGTCGTTGCCGGGAAAACGCCTTATGGCGCACCGCTGTTCCACCTCGGCCCGAATCCCTGGAACCACGGATTTGCCCGTCGTGGCGCTGCTCGGCGATACGAATGCGCCGATAGTGGTCAGAACCGCCGATTCAAGAACTGCGGACAGGAAACGCTCTTGACCCCAATCGTCTCAAGCCAGGCAGGAAGTTCCGGCATCGACAGTGCCTATGCCTGGATACGGCTGGGCATCTCGATGCTGCTGGCAACGATCGGCGGGGTCGGCATGTGGGCTGTGGTCGTGGTGCTGCCCGCCGTACAGGCAGAATTCGGCGTCGATCGCGCCGCGGCCTCGATGCCCTACACCGCGACCATGGTCGGCTTTGCCGCCGGCAATGTGCTGTTCGGCCGCGCCATTGACCGCATGGGGTATTGGATCCCGGCGCTGATTGCCGCGATCGCGCTTGGCGCCGGTTTCCTGCTGGCGTCGCTGACCAGTTCGATCCTGCAGTTCACCCTCGTCCAGGGCCTGTTGATCGGCGTCGGCTCGTCGGCAATCTTCGGCCCTTTAATCGCCGACATCTCGCACTGGTTCAACCGGCGCCGCGGCGTCGCGGTAACGGCTGCCGCGTCCGGCAACTATCTCGCCGGAGCGATCTGGCCGACGGCGATGCCCTATGTCATGCAGACGCAAGGCTGGCGCTTCACCTATGCCGCAATCGGCGTCGTCTGCCTGGTCACCATGGTGCCCTTGATCCTGCTGCTCCGGCGCGGCGCACCGCCCCAGGCGGCTCCGGGATCGCCAGGCAGCCGCGTGGTCCAGCCGATCTCACTGTCGCCGGCGGCCTTGCAGGCGCTGCTCATCGTCGCCGGGCTCGGCTGCTGCGTGGCGATGTCGATGCCGCAAGTCCATATCGTCGCCTATTGCATGGATCTCGGCTATGGCGTGGCGCATGGCGCCGATATGCTGTCGATCATGCTGGCGGCGGGCGTCGTCAGCCGGCTTGGCTCGGGTTTCCTTGCCGATCGCATCGGCGGCGTGAAAACCCTGCTGATCGGCTCGGTGCTGCAATGCCTGTCGCTGTTGTTCTATATCCCGTTCGACGGGCTTGCCTCGCTCTATGTCGTCTCGCTGGTCTTCGGCCTGTCGCAAGGCGGCATCGTCCCCTGTTATGCGATCATCGTGCGCGAATATATGCCGGCCAAGGAGGCTGGCCAGCGCGTCGGCATCGTCATGATGGCGACCATCTTCGGCATGGCGATCGGCGGCTGGATGTCGGGCTGGATCTACGATTTGACCGGCTCCTATGCCGCCGCGTTCGTCAACGGCATTGCCTGGAACCTGCTGAACATTTCGGCCATGGTGCTGCTGCTGTGGAAGGCCCGGCGCAGCGCTGCCGTGACGGCCTGAGGCACGGCGGTACGGGTACAGTCTCTCCGGCCGTCGCTTGACAATAGCCGAAGGCTGCGCGACGCCAGACAAGGTGTGGCAACGGGCCAGGTTGGCATGGCAGCAGTGGCAAAAACGCTGAACATCGTTTCACGGTCGCGTCTGGGCGGTTGCCCGGTGTCGGGACCAGTACGGTGATCAAGCCGCGCTCACGCCGCGGCGGCGGCCGCCCGACCATCGCCGATGTCGCGCGCAAGGCCGGCGTCGGCGCCATTACCGTCTCGCGCGCCTTGCGCGACCCGGGGCGTGTCTCGGAAGATCTGCGCCGCCAGATCGAGTCCGCGGTGAATGAGCTCGGCTATGTGCCCGACCCAAATGCGCGGGCGCTGGCTTCGGCGCGCGCCGAGGTGTTTGGCGTCCTGGTGCCGTCGCTTACCAACAACGTCTTTGCCGAAGTGGTGCGCGGCATCTACGACAGCCTGTCGGACGGCCCGTTCCGCATCCAGCTCGGCAACACTCACTATTCCGGCCTCGAGGAAGAGCGGCTGCTGCAGGTGTTTGGGCCGCAACGCCCGGCGGCGCTGATCGTGGCCGGCATCGACCAGACGCCGGCGTCGCGAAAACTGCTGGAAACGGCAGGCTGTCCGGTGGTGCAGGTGATGGAGACCGGGCCCGATCCGGTCGATATGATGGTCGGTTTCTCACATTTCGAGGGCGGCAAGGCGGCTGCGGAACATCTGATCGAGGCAGGCTATCGCCGGATCGGCTTCATCGGCGCGCGCATGGATCCGCGTTCGCAGCGGCGGCTTGCCGGCTATCGCGCGGCGATGGAGGCGGCCGGCCTGTTCGACGCGCGGCTCACCACCACGACGCCGGTGCCCTCCAGCGTCACCCTCGGCCGCGAATTGTTCCGCGACGCGCTGGCCAAGTTGCCGAGCCTCGACGCGGTGTTCTGTAACAATGACGATATCGCCCTCGGCGTGCTGTTCGAATGCCATCGCGCTTCGATCGCCGTGCCGAAGACGATCGGCATCGTCGGCTTCAATGATCTGGACATGATGGAGGTGGCCTTTCCGTCGGTCACCAGCGTTCGGACCTACCGTTACGAGATCGGCCGGCGGGCGGTCGCCATGGCGCTTGCGGCGATCGAAGGTAACAGGCCGGAGTCGCGCGTCGTCGATCTCGGCTTCGAACTCAAGCGACGTGAGAGCACGGCGCGCTGAAGCGTGCTCAACGCAATGGTGCTTTACACAACGTCATGGTAGCGCTACCACTTGCCGCCGGGCGGTACTTCGCCCCGAAGATGGGAGGCTGTTTATTATACATAAGCGACAGCTCACGCTTGTTTATTATGTATAATATGATAGTTTTTGCGGGACTAGCCGGGCAACAAAGGAGGGGATCGGGTCGGCATTCGGCCACCTGAACGCGCAGCGGGTACGGCGGGAGGTGCCGGGCCGGTAATGCGCAAATTCATCGGCGTAAGAACAAACAAAACTGCAACTGGGAGGAATATCGATGATCAAGTCACTCGTTGGCGGTATCGTTGCCGCCACTGCTTTTGTCATGCTGAGCTCGTCGGCGATCGCCGATCCTGAAATCGTCAAGGGGCCATCGGCCGAGCCTGACTGCTTCGCGCCCTGGTCGGCCGATACGCAGTTCTTCAAGTTCCCCAAGAAAGACGGCCCGTACCGCATCGCTCTGGCCAACGGCTACATCGCCAACACGTGGCGCATCCAGATGGTGCAGACGGCGAAGGCCTATGCAGCGCAGCCGGATGTCGCGGCCAAGCTCAAGGAATTCAAGGTGGTCTCGACCGGCGAAGACGTGCCGGCGCAGATTTCGGCAATCAACAATTTCATCGATTCCGGCTATGACGCGATCGTCGTCAATGCCCAGAACCCGACTGCATTCGGCCCTGTCATCAAGCGGGCCAAGGAAGCCGGCGTGGTGCTGGTCGCTTTCGACAACATCCTCGACACCAAGGATGCCATCAACGTCAATGTCGACCAGAAAGGCCTTGGCGAATTGTGGGGCAACTGGCTGGTCAAGCACGTGCCGAACGGCGGCAAGGTGCTGGAAGTGCGCGGCGTCGCCGGCACGTCCGTCGACACCGACCGCCACAACGGCATCCACGAGGTTCTCGACGCTTCCGGCAAGAAATGGGATGTCACCGAGGTCGTCGGCAAGTGGGATGACGGCGTTGCGCAAAAGGCTACGGCCGATGCCATTGCCACCAACGGCCCCTTCGACGGCATTACCGGACAGGGCGGCGATACCGGCATCGTGCAGGCGATGATCGATGCCAAGCATCCGTTCGTGCCGTTCGGCGGCGAGACGGAGAATGGCTTCCGCAAATTCTGCGCCAAGTTCGCCGCTGACGGCCTGAAATGCTCGTCGGCCGGCACCGGCCCGGCTCAGGTCGCGGTTGCCATCAAGACGGCGATTGCAGCACTTGAAGGCCAGGTCGTGCCGCAGGCGGTCAAGCTGCCGCTGGCGATCGTCGAGGATCCGAACTTCAAGGCAGGCCAGGATTTCTTCCCCGACCAGTCCGACAATTTCTTCGTCGGCAATTCCTTCCCGACCTGCGGCATCAATTTCACGGCGCAGGAAATCATGGGCCAGAGCAAGGAAAACCAGTAAACTGCAACAGCCCGACGCCGCGGGAAATTCCGCGGCGTCGGCGCTCGACATCCTGATTGCCAAGCGCCTGGGGAGGGCCGATGGACGGTGCGGTTCCGCTCTTCCGCATGGAAGGCATATCCAAGCGCTATGGCGGCGTGCGGGCGCTGGAGAAGGCCGAGCTGTCGGTCACTCCAGGCAGCATCCACGCCATTCTCGGCGAGAACGGCGCCGGCAAATCGACGCTGATCAAGGTCATGGCGGGGGTCGTCGCGTCCGACGAGGGCCGCATGATGTTGGACGGAAACGAAGTGAGCTTCGCTTCGCCGGCCGCTGCCAACCAGGCCGGCATCGTCTGCATCTTCCAGGAGCTGTCGCTGGTCCCGGAACTCAGCGTTGCCGACAACATCGTCATTTCCGATCCGCCGAAACGCTTCGGCATGATCGACCGAAAGGCGCAGCGCCGCATCGCCGAAGAGGCCCTTGCTCGCGCCGGCGCCTCCGATATCCATCCGCTGGCGCTGGTCAAGGATCTTCCACTTTCGAGAAGGCAGATGGTCGAGATCGCCAAGGCACTGGCGCGCAAGCCACGCATCCTGATCCTCGACGAGGCGACCTCGGCGCTGACCGCGGCTGACGTCGCCAGGGTTTTCGCCGTGTTGAAGCGGCTGCGTTCGGAAGGGCTGGCGCTGCTCTACATCTCGCACCGCATGAACGAGATCGCCGAGCTGGCAGACCAGTGCACGGTGTTCCGCAACGGCCGCAATGTCGCCAGCTATGCTGCCGGCACCAAGAGCGACAACGAGGTCGTCGAACTGATGATCGGGCGCGAATACAGCCACATCTTTCCGCCCAAGCCCGCGCGGGCGGCTGCTGCAGCCACGCCGGTTCTGGAGGCGCGCAGCCTGTCATGGACGGATCGGCTGCACGATGTCTCGCTATCGGTCGGGGCGGGCGAGGTGGTCGGCCTCGGCGGCCTCGATGGCCAGGGCCAGCGCGAATTGCTGCTCGCCTTCTTCGGCGTGCTGCGCGGCCTGTCGGGCCAGATCCTGATCGACGGCAGACCGGTGGCGATCGCCAGTCCGGCCGCGGCGCGTGACGACCGGATCGGCATGGCGTTGATCCCGGAGGATCGTAAGACGGAAGGGTTGATGCTGCCGATGACGGTGCGCGAAAACCTCTCCTTCGCCGCCCTCGACCGGCTGTCCAGGGCCGGCATCATCGATCGCGCCGCCGAGCAGCGGCTGATCGACGACATGGTTGGTCTCCTGGCCATCAAGACCGCCGGGCTCGACATTCCGGTCGGCGCGCTGTCCGGCGGCAACCAGCAGAAAGTCGTCATCGCCAAATGGCTGATGCGGCAGCCGCGCATAATCCTGCTCAACGATCCGACGCGCGGCATCGATGTCGGCACCAAGCAGGAGCTGTACCAGTTGATGCGCAAGCTTGCCGACCAGGGTGCGGCGATCCTGTTCTATTCGACCGACTATGACGAGCTGATCGGCTGCTGCGACCGCGTGCTGGTGCTCTATGACGGCGCGCTGAAGCGTGAACTGGTCGGCGCCGAAATCACCGAACGGGCGCTGATCGCCAGCGCGCTCAACATTCACGAAGAGATGCCAAAGCAAGGAGCGGACGCGTGAAGGATTGGCGCTACTGGCTTGCCGAACAGCGCGGAACGCTGCTGGCGTTCGGCATCTTCATTGTCATGTTCGTCATCTACACCTCGAATCATCCAGCGGGTTTCACCGCCAATGTCGTGCAGACCGCCTCGAACAAGGGCGTGCTGCTCGCCTTCGTCGCCATGGCGCAGACGCTGGTGGTCATCACCGCCGGCATCGATCTTTCGGTCGGCATGATCTTCACGCTGACCAACTGCCTGGCGTCGTGGCTGGTCGTCGGCACCGGCATCGAGACCGCCTTCGGCGTCATCGCCGTGCTCGGCAC
The DNA here is from genome assembly GCF_005063415.1 of Mesorhizobium sp. GTDB lineage: Bacteria > Pseudomonadota > Alphaproteobacteria > Rhizobiales > Rhizobiaceae > Mesorhizobium. The sequence goes on along the minus strand of NZ_SUEG01000043.1, from coordinate 10,099 downwards.
CGGGCTGCTGTGCGGGGCAATCAACGGCGCCATCGTCATCTATGGACGCCTGCAGCCAATCGTCGCCACCATCGCCACCGGCGCGGTCTATTTCGGTATCGCGCTGCTGCTGCGGCCGTTTCCGGGCGGCTCGGTCAATGAGGGGCTCGCCGATGCGCTGACCGGGCGCCTGTTTGGTATTGTGCCGGCGAGCCTGGTGACGCTGCTGGCGGTCGTGCTCGTGGTCTGGGTGCCGTTCAGCCGGTCGGTGCTCGGCCGCGCCGCTTATGCAGCCGGCTCCTCGGAGATGGCGGCCTACATGTCCGGCGTGCCGATCCGGCGCGGAAAGTTCGCCGCCTATGCGCTTGCCGGGCTGCTTGCCGCGATCGGCGGACTGTTCCTGACGTTCTTCACCTATACCGGCGATGCGGCCTATGCCAGCGGCAACGCCTATACGCTGTTTTCGATCGCCGCGGTCGTGCTCGGCGGCGTGTCGCTGTTCGGCGGCAAGGGCAGCGCCATCGGCGCGATCTTCGGCGCGCTTGCCTTCCGCACCATCGGCGACCTGCTGTTCGTCTTCGATTTCGATCCGCTCTGGCAGCCGCTGTTCCAGGGCGTCATCCTGCTGATCGCGGTCAGCCTCGGCGCCTTCGCCCTGTTTCGGGTCCGCAACCGGCTGGAGTGGTTCCTGTGAGCGAAACGACTGTGAGTGGTCTCGCCGGCCGCATGCCGAAATTCCTCCGCCGCGCCGATCCGGCGGTGCTGACGGCGTTCGCCTGTATCGTGCTGCTGCTGTTCCTCGGCAGCCTCTATTCGCGCAGCTTCCTGTCGCCTGAATACCTGCTGCAGCAGCTCAAGGTGGCGTCGTTTCTCGGCGTCATCGCCACCGGCATGATGCTGGTCATCCTGCTCGGCCAGATCGACCTGTCGGTACCCTGGTCGGTGGCGGCCGGCGCCATGATGGCCTGTGCCGCGGCCGCATACGGTCCCGTCGGCGTGGCGCTTGCCATTCCGTTCGGCATCTTCTGCGGTGTTTTGATCGGCATCGTCAACGGCATCGGCGTCGCCTATCTGCGCATTCCCTCGATGATCATCACGCTTGCCACCAACGCCGTCGCGCAGGGGCTGATGGTGGTCTACACGGGCGGTTTCTCGCCGCAGGATTCGGCGACCGGTGCGATGCGCTATCTGGCGACGGGGTTTGCCGTTCCTGGCGTGCCGAACGCAGTTCTCATCTGGGCGCTGATCGGCGCCGCAATGGTGTTCGTGCTGACCCGCACCGGCTTCGGCCGCACCGTCTACGGCATCGGTAACCGAGAGCGTGCCGCGTATCTTTCCGGCATCGATACAAGGCGCGTAGTGATGATCGCCTTTGCGGTTTCGGGCGGGCTCTCGGCCTTCGGCGGCGTGCTGTTGGCCGGCTATGCCTCCAAGGCGGCACAATCGATGGGCGATGCCTATCTGCTGCCGTCGATCGCCGCCGTGGTGCTCGGCGGCACCTCGATCCTCGGCGGGCGCGGCTCCTATCTCGGCACCGTCGCCGGGGTAATCCTGATCACCCTCTTGCAATCCATTCTCTCTGTCATGCAGATGCCGGAGGCGGGGCGGCAGATCATCTACGGCGTCGTTATCGTCGCCATGCTGCTGCTCTATGGCCGCGCGCCGGCAAGCCGCTGACCTGCATGACCGGGAAAGACGTGGCATATAAGCCGGCGAGCACTGTTCGAACGATGCCTGCCATCGTGGTGATGGGCGTTGCCGGCTGCGGCAAGTCGGTCGTCGGCGAAGCGCTTGCAGCGGCACTAGGCGCCCTCTTTATCGAAGGCGACAGGCTGCATCCGCCCGAAAACGTCGCGCGCATGGCGAGCGGGCAGCCGCTTACCGACGCGCTGCGCGAGGGCTGGCTCGACGCGATCGGCCAGCGCATGGCAGCATCGGTCGCAAGCGGACAAGGTGTAGTCGCCGCCTGCTCGGCGCTGAAGCGCAGCTATCGCGATCGCCTGCGCGGCTTTTGCGCGGATATCGTTTTCGTCTATTTGGAGATCGACCCGGCAACGGCGATGCGGCGCGTCGGCAATCGCAAGGGTCATTTCATGCCGGCAAGCCTGGTCGACAGCCAGTTCGCCACGCTTGAGGCGCCAGCGGCGGACGAGGCGGCGATAACCCTGGATGGCACGCGTCCGGTCGCCGACACCGTCGCCACCGCCTTGAGCCTGCTCGCGCGCTAGCGTGGTTCACCGTTTCACGGAAACGCCGAACCGCTCTATCTCTTTGTTTTTGCGCAATTCCCTAGGGAAAGCGCTACACGCTTTTCCCGGGAAAACCGTTTCACACTTTTCCTGGAATTGCTCTAGATTTGCGACGTCAGTTCGACCGGGAAATCGTCATTGTCGGCGTCGCGCATGGCCGCGAGGCTGCGGTTGTCGAGCACCTCGGCGATTGCCTGACGGACCTCCAGCATCATGTGCCGGACCTGGCAGGTCGCCTCGTCGCAATCCTCACAGCGCTGGTATTGCGTGCGGCTGGCGCAAGGGATCGGCGCCAGCGGCCCGTCGAGGACACGCACGACATGGCCGATCTTGATCTCGGAGGCTGGCCGGGCGAGGCGGTAGCCGCCTTCCTTGCCCTTGCGGCTCTGGACGAAGCCGGCGTTGCGCAACTCGCCCAGAATGGCATCCAGGAATTTCTTGGGGATATTGTTGGCCACCGCAATGTCGTTGACGAATGCGAGCTGGCCGACTGGCAGGCCTGACAGATGCACGAGGGCCTTGAGGCCGTATTTGCCTTTTTTGGTAAGCATGCCCGAGTCAACCCATAAAGCCCCAACCACCCGCATCTGGCGGCTGTTTGTGTGCAAATAATGACGGTTTGGCCGTACGATGCCGTTCGTACAGACAGGCCGCCGGACGACATATTGCGCGCAAACGCGTTGATTCTTCGTAACGTTTTGGCGGACGGGCGGTCCGGAACGTGCGGAAACTGCAATTTCGGCGGGCAAATGAAGAAAAGCCGGCAAACGCCGGCTTTCAATCAGTTCGCGAGGTTGGTGACGTCAGCGGCTGCCGTAAGTCTGGTCGAGCAGGCCGCCCGCTGCAAAATGCTCGGCCTGGACCTTGGCCCAGCCGCCGAAGACGTCCTCCACCGTCAGCAGGCGGACATCGGGAAACTCAGCCTTGTATTTGGGGGCGACCGCCGGGTCGCGGGCCCGCAGGCCGTTGCGGGCGGCGATGTCCTGGCCCTCCGGCGTATAGAGGAAGTCGAGGTAGGTCTTGGCGAGATCGCGTGTGCCGTGCTCGTCGGCGACCGTGTCGACGATCGCCACCGGAAACTCGGCTAACAGGCTGACCGAGGGCGTCACCTGCTCGAATTTGTCCTCGCCATACTCCTTGCGGACGCCGCGCGTTTCCGACTCGAAGGTGATCAGCACGTCGCCGATCTCGCGCTGCACGAAGGTGGTGGTTGCGGCGCGCCCGCCGCTGTCGAAGACCGGCACGTTGTTAAACAGCTTTGTCACAAACTCCTTCACCTTGGCATCGTCGCCCTTGAAGGCTTCCTTGGCGTAGGCGGTGGCCGCGAGGTAGGTGTAGCGCGCATTGCCCGATGTTTTCGGATTGGGGAAGATCACCTGGACGTCGTCGCGCACGAGATCGTTCCAATCCTTGATGTTCTTCGGATTGCCGGCGCGCACCAGGAAGGACGGCAGCGAATAGAAAGGCGAGGCGTTGTCCGGAAAGTCCTTCTGCCAATCGGCGGAGATGAGACCCTTCTTGACCAGGAAGTCGATGTCGATGACCTGGTTGAACGTGACCACGTCGGCGCCGAGGCCTTCGGCAATGGCGCGTGCCTGCGCAGACGTCCCGGCATGCGACTGATCGATGGTGACGCCAGGGTGGCCGGCGACGAACGCCTTGTTGACCTGCGCAAACAGTTCGCGGCCGACATCGTAAGAGGCGTTCAGCAATTTGTCGGCCGACCAGGCTTGGGAGGATGCGAGGAACAGGCCGGCCAACGTGGCGACGCCAAGCAAAAATCGCTTCATAAAACAGGGCTCCCTGAAACACCGTACATCGAATGCCGAAGAATAGTCGGGCAGTGCTCGACGCGACGAGGCATGCCGGTCGGATCTATGGTCTGGCTGTGAGAAAAGTATTGCGGAAACGGCCCGTTACTGGAATTTTCTTCCAAGCGGCCGCATTTCGACGCGTTCTGCCGCCGCCGGTCGTTTCCACACTTTTGTGGTCAGCCGCGAAATAGATACACATTGTGTATGCGAACGTGCTACAGGTCGGAGAGAGGAGCCCTTATGACAAAGACTACATCAGAGACCCATGCCAAGCCTGTCAATCTCCGCATCCGAGAGGATGTGCGTGTTCTGATTGATCGCGCCGCGAAAATGCGCGGGAAAACCCGTTCCGAGTTTATGATCGATGCCGCCTACCGTGCGGCCGAAGACACGCTGCTCGACCAAGCGCTGATCAAGGTCGATCCCGAGAGTTACCAGCATTATCTCGGCATTCTTGATGCGCCACCGAGCGGTGAAGGTTTTGCACGCCTGATGAATGCGCCCAAGCCCTGGCAGGACTAATGCTGTCGGCGCCCACGCCCCTTGCCGACAACCACGATCTCGAACTTTTCCAATGCGGGACCGATAACCTGGATCAATGGCTTCGTCGCAGGGCGCGGATCAACCAGGTCAGCGGCGCCTCGCGTACGTATGTCGTGACGGAAGGCGTGCGCGTTGTCGGCTATTACTGTCTCTCCTCGGGTGGGCTTGATCTTGCGGAAGCTCCAGGCGGCATTCGCCGCAACATGCCGGATCCTGTTCCGATGGTCGTACTCGGGCGTCTCGCCGTGGACGCAAGCTGGCAAGGGAAGGGACTAGGCGCAGCGCTGTTGCAAGATGCCGTTCTGCGCACCGGTCATGCCGCGACGATCCTCGGGATTCGCGGCATTTTTGTTCATGCCATATCGGCTGAAGCGAAAGCTTTCTATGAGCACTACGGCTTTTCGGCTTCCCCGAAGAATCCGATGACCCTTGTGCTTTCGCTAAAGGCGCGTTGAAGGCGATGTCGCTCTGCATGAAAGCGCGACCGCATTTCGGATCCACAATTGCCTTGTAGCTAAGCAGCCGGAAAAAGCTTCCAGCGCCGCGGCCTAAAAGCCACGCGACTTTTCTGCGCCGCCGGATGATCGACGGGCAATTCGATCTCGACCCGCTGCCGTTCGCCGCCGATTTCGAGCTCGACCCGCCTGGTCCCGGCGACGCGGCGGCTGGCGGCGACCGTGCCGGCGATGCAGCCGTTGCATTCTTCCACCAGATCGACGTCGTGCGGGCGAAAGAACAGCGTCGCTTCGCCTTGCGGTGCGTGCGGCGCGGAAAGTCCGATCGGCCGGTCGGCGATCCAGACCTGGCCGTCCTCGACCTTGACCGGAAGCGAGCTCGATTCGCCGATGAAGCCGTAGACGAAGGGCGAGTTCGGCGTGTCGTAGATTTCGTCGGCGGTGCCGACCTGCTCGATGCGGCCCTGGCTCATCACCACGACGCGGTCGGCCAGCTCCAGCGCCTCTTCCTGGTCATGGGTGACGAAGACCGTGGTATGGCCGGTGGCATCGTGGATGTCGCGCAGCCAACGGCGCAGTTCGCGGCGCACCTGGGCATCGAGCGCGCCGAACGGCTCATCGAGCAAAAGCACGGCCGGTTCGATCGCCATGGCGCGCGCCAGCGCCACGCGCTGTCGCTGGCCGCCCGAAAGCTGTGCCGGATAGCGTTTTTCCAGACCGGAAAGCTGAACGAGGTTGAGGAGTTCCGAGGCGCGGCGGCGGATTTCCTTCGCCGACCGGCGTGACGGTCCGTGCCGGACCTTGAGTCCGAAGCCGATATTGTCGGCGACCGTCATATGGCGAAACAGCGCGTAGTGCTGGAAGACGAAGCCGACATTGCGCTCCTGGATCGACTTTTGCGAGGCATCCTCTTCGCCGAAGAAGATCTTTCCGCGGGTCGGCCGCTCCAACCCGGCAATCAGCCTGAGCAGCGTCGTCTTGCCGGAACCGGAAGGTCCCAGCAGAGCGATCAGTTCTCCCGACTTGATGTCGAGCGAAACGTCGTGGAGGGCCGGAAACCGCTCAAACTCCTTGCGCACGTTGGCAACGCGAACTTCCATGCAAATCCCTTTTGTAGTTGATGCATGTTGTTATCCCAAAACCGGTTCCCAGTTTTGGGCGACATGCATTTTGTCAGTGTCCGCGCGTCGCGGCGATCTCGGCGCCGTAGCGCATCTCGAGAAGTGTTTTCAAGACCAGCGTGACGAGCGCCAGGCCGGCAAGCAGCGAAGCGACAGCAAAGGCGGCGGCGGCATTGTACTCGTTATAAAGGATTTCGACATGCAGTGGCATGGTGTTGGTCAGCCCGCGTATGTGGCCCGACACGACCGAGACCGCGCCGAACTCGCCCATCGCGCGGGCATTGCACAGCAGCACGCCGTAGAGCAATCCCCATTTGACGTTGGGCAACGTCACGTACCAGAACGCCTGCCAGCCATTGGCTCCGAGCGACAGGGCTGCCTCCTCGTCGCCATTGCCTTGTTCCTGCATCAGCGGGATCAATTCGCGGGCGACGAAGGGGAAGGTGACGAAGATCGTGGCCAGCACGATGCCCGGCACGGCAAACAGGATGACGATGCCATGCGCCTTGAGCCAGGCGCCGAGCAGGCCTTGCGCGCCGAACAAGAGCACGTAGACAAGCCCCGAAATGACCGGCGAGACGGAAAAGGGCAAGTCGATCAACGTGGTCAGGAACGCCTTGCCCTTGAATTCGAACTTGGCGATCGCCCAGGCGGCGGAAATACCGAAGACGACGTTGAGCGGCACCGAGATCGCCGCGACCAGAAGCGTCAGGCGAATCGCCGAGCGCGTGTCCGGTTCGCCCAGCGCCTGTGTGTAGGCCTCGATACCTTTGGCGAAAGCTTCCTTGAAGACGATGATCAGCGGCAGGAGCAGGAAAATGCCGAGGAAGGCAAAGGTCACGATCATCAGCACGGTTCTCGCCGTGCGGCTTTCGGTCACTGCCGGCGACTGGCTCTCGTGGTGCGGCGCGTAGGATTTGATCTCCGGGTCAGCCATAGCGCTTGCGGCTCCAGGTCTGCACCAGGTTGATGACCAGCAGCATCACGAAGGACAGCGCCAGCATGATCGCCGCGATCGCGGTCGCCGCGGCGTAGTTATATTCCTCCAGCCGGATGACGATCAGAAGCGGCGCGATCTCGGATTTGAAGGGCAGGTTGCCGGCGATGAAGATGACGGAACCGTACTCGCCGACGCCGCGTGCGAAGGCCAGCGCGAAACCGGTGACGATAGCAGGCGCCAGTCCGGGTAGCAGAACGCGGCTGATGATCTGGAAGCGATTGGCGCCGAGCGTGGCGGCCACTTCCTCTACCTCCTTGTCGATCTCCTCCATGATCGGCTGCACGGTGCGCACGACGAAAGGCAGGCCGATGAAGACCAGCGCGATGACGATGCCGAGCGGCGTATACGCGACCTTGATGCCGAGCGGCGTCAGCAGGCTTCCGATCCAGCCGTTCGGTGCGTAAAGCGTGGTCAGCGCGATGCCGGCAACCGCCGTCGGCAGCGCGAAGGGCAGGTCGACCATGGCAT
>NZ_SUEG01000043.1:0-2460 GCF_005063415.1 Mesorhizobium sp. | reverse complement strand
CCATGGCATCGACGATGCGGCGGCCTGGAAAGCTGTAGCGCACCAGCACCCAGGCGACGATCGTGCCGAAGACGACGTTGACGGCGGCGGCAATGAAAGCGGTGCCGAAGCTGATTTCAAGCGCGTTGATGGTGCGGCGGTCGGTGACGATCGCCCAGAAGTCGGTCCAGCCGAGCGCCGCCGAGCGCCAGATCAGCCCGGACAGGGGAATGAGGATGATGATGGTGAGGTAGGCAAGCGAGAAGCCGAGCGTCAATCCGAAACCCGGAATGACGCTCGGCTGTCTGAACCGCCACCCCGCCTTGGCGGGTGCTGTGGTCATGTCGTCCTGATCTAAATGCTACTGGGCCGGCTTGTAGATCTGGTCGAATATACCACCATCGCCGAAATGATAAGGCTGTGCCTTCTTCCAGCCGCCAAAAAGCGGGTCGTCGATGGTGATCAGCTTGATCTCAGGCAGCTTGGCCAGGTCCTCCGCCGGCACCAGGTCGGGCTTCGAAGGGCGATAGTGGTTCTTGGCGATGATCGTCTGGCCTTCCTTGGAATAGAGATAACTCAGATAGGCTTCGGCAACTTTGCGTGTGCCTTTGGCGTCGACATTGGCATCGACCACGGCGACCGGCGGCTCGGCCAGGATCGAGGTCGGCGGGTAGACGATATCGAAATTGTCGGCGCCGAACTCGTCGAGCGCCAGATAGGCTTCGTTTTCCCAGGCGAGCAGCACGTCGCCCAGCCCCTTTTGCGCGAAGGTCACGGTGGCGCCGCGTGCACCGGTGTCGAGAACCGGGACATGCGCATAGAGATTGCCGACGAATTCCTTGGTCTTGGCCTCGTCGCCGCCATCCTTGGCGCTGGCATAGGCCCAGGCGGCGAGATAGTTCCAGCGCGCACCACCGGAGGTCTTGGGATTCGGCGTGATCACCTGGACGTCGTCCTTGACCAGATCGCCCCAGTCATGGATGCCCTTGGGGTTTCCCTTGCGGACGAGGAAGATGATGGTCGAGGTGTAGGGCGCCGAATTGTTTTCGAATTTCGTCCGCCAGTCGGGATTGATCCTCTTCGCTTTCGAGACAATGGCGTTGATATCGCCTTCGAGCGCCAGCGTCACCACGTCGGCATCGAGCCCGTCGATCACGGCGCGCGCCTGCGCGCCGGATCCGCCATGCGACTGCTGGACGGTGACCGTCTCGCCTGTCTCGGCCTTCCAGTGGGCAATGAAGGCCGCGTCGAATTGCTTGTAGAGCTCTCGCGTCGGATCATAGGACACGTTGAGAATGGTGGTGTCGGCAAACGCGAAACCGAGCATGCCGAACTGGACAGACGTGGCGACCAGTGCGCCGAGCAGTTTCCTGAAATGAGGTTTGGTCATTTCCGCCTCCGTTGAACTCGCGCCAAATCTACCGAATTGATAGAATTTAGATGCATTCAATGTTGCCTTTTTTGGCTCATTGAAGCAATTTTTCGCCTGCTTTCGGCGATGCGAGGAACTATTTTCCCCGCATGGACCATGATCGCGCTCCCGACGCGATTAACTAGAGACGGCCAGCTCTTCGGCAATGGCTGCGTCGCGTCTGAAGGTTCGGCTGGCTATTCGGCGGTAACGGGAAAGTTGAAGCGCTCTCTTGGAAACGGCTCGTTTTCCAGCGTGAAGTGCCACCATTCGCGGGCGTAATTCTTGAAGCCGCCGGCGCGCATCGCCTCGACAAGTTTTTTGCGGTTTGCCGCCGCTTCACTGGCGAGCGGCCTATGAGCCGTTTCGCTCGCCGGATCGAAACAGTCGAAACCGGTGCCGAAGTCGAGCGTGTCGGCATCCGTCGCGCCGCAGACCGGTTTCGGAGCGCTCTTGCGGTCGGCCTGCTTGTGGTCGATCCGGGCGATCGCGACATCAACCGTCGATCCGCGCGAATGGGTGGACAGTTCGCCGATATAGCCCTTGGCGATGAGATCCTTGCGCTTGACCTTCGGGTACCATTGCGGGTCCGGTGGTCCGCCCGTTTTTGTCCATTCACCCATGTCGGAGACAGCCCGCGCAGGGCGGTAGCAGTCAAACACCACCAGCGTCAGTCCTTCGACGGCAATCGCTTTCTGCACTGCCGAAAGCGCTTGCGCCGCTTGCCTGGTGAGGACGCATACCGGCGCATCGTAACCGCTTACCTTGCGACGCAGGAAATTTTCGAGGCCGGCATAGCGGATATCCTGCCGGATCGTCGGGTCGATGTCCGCAAGGCGGACGAAACCGGCTGGGAGGTCAGCGGCGGAGGCGGAGAGGATGATTGCGAAAAACGTGGCAAGGACCGCGGCAATCTTTTGCAGGGCGCGCTTCGGCACACCCCCCTCTGGCCTGCCGGCCATCTCCCCCGCAAGGGGGGAGATTGGCAGCTCCGCCGCCTCGCTTGCTCTCCAACTTTGGTGATTGGCGAAAACGATGGAGACATCCGATCTCCCCCCTTGCGGGGGAGA
>NZ_SUEG01000438.1 GCF_005063415.1 Mesorhizobium sp. | reverse complement strand
TCGGAAAGGTTGAGCCATCCTTACGCATTCCAGTGACGGTGCGGCCGAGCCCGATAATGCGGCGCTCACCGGTCGATAGATAGCGGTGGAGATAAGCGTCATGCTCTTCGCGGTAGGGCGACGGCATCAGCAGATTGACGTTCTGACCGATGACTTCGCTCGACTGGTAACCGAACAGCGTTTCGGCAGCGGTGCTGAAGGATTGAATACGGCCCTGTTCGTCGA
>NZ_SUEG01000437.1 GCF_005063415.1 Mesorhizobium sp. | reverse complement strand
CGCCGCCCATGCCGCCAGGCATGCCGCCGCCAGCCGACTCCTTCTTCGGAGCCTCGGCGATCATGGCTTCGGTGGTGACCAGCAGGCCGGCGACCGAGGCCGCGTCCTGCAGAGCCGTGCGCACAACCTTGACCGGATCGACGATACCCATGGCGATCATGTCGCCATATTCGCCGGTCTGGGCGTTGTAGCCGAAGGTCGCGCCCTTGTTCTCAAGGATCTTGC
>NZ_SUEG01000436.1 GCF_005063415.1 Mesorhizobium sp. | reverse complement strand
GCCCGGCCAATTCCACCCGAGCCGCCAATCACGACGATAGCTGGCCGGAATTCACAGTGCGAAATCACGTCGCGTTCCTCTGTCTTGCAGGAGCGGAAACACCTTGACCGAGCAGCATCACTTCATTGGCGACAGTGCCGTTCAGGATCTTTTCGAATCTCTCCAGTGCTCGTGCGACGTTCGCTCCATCCATGACCCGGTGATCGTAGTGGATGCGGACATTCA
>NZ_SUEG01000435.1 GCF_005063415.1 Mesorhizobium sp. | reverse complement strand
CGATCCCTTCCTGAAGCAATGCGCCTGCCACTGGCGTGATCTGCCCCATAGATGCGGCTACCATCGCCAAGGCCGAGAGCGCGAGCCCGGCGATGATGCTTTGCAGGGCAATCGCGCGGGTGCGTTGGGCAATCCGTATCGCGTCGGCGACCGGCTGCAACCTGTCGGCCAGGATGATGACGTCCGCCGCCTCGGAAGAGGCCGTTGCACCGCGTGCACCCATGGC
>NZ_SUEG01000434.1 GCF_005063415.1 Mesorhizobium sp. | reverse complement strand
CCTGCAACCAATGAAATACCGTGTGGACAATGGTCGTCACAGGAGTTGTTGGCGACGGGTTTCCGTCCTTGCAGCGCTATTGCTTGGATCCGTGGTGCCAGCACTGGCCGAGAGCTTAGCGGAACACGGAAAGGCGTTGGTGGAACTCAATGGCGCCCGCTGCCACGGGACGGAAAGAACCGACAAGAGCAGCCACCCCGACGCGCCCGCGTTTCGGACCTTATCA
>NZ_SUEG01000433.1 GCF_005063415.1 Mesorhizobium sp. | reverse complement strand
GCTCAGGAAATATGACGACGCGATCGCCCGGCAGCGCCAGCAGCTTTCAAAGGCAGTCAGCCAATCCAGCAGCGCCGGCTGCGGCTTTTCGCTGTCTCGCCGCAACGCTAACGTATGCGCAGCACTCGACGCCACCATCGATCGCATGGCTGCCAATCTCGACGCCTTGCAGGCCAAGCGCGCTGAGCTTGACAGCGGTGGTTCGCGACGCGATCGCGCGCGCATAT
>NZ_SUEG01000432.1 GCF_005063415.1 Mesorhizobium sp. | reverse complement strand
CAAGGATCTTGCCGGCAACGATCGATGCTTCCGCACCGGCGTTGGCCGCGATCTGACGGGCCGGAGCCTGCAGCGCGCGACGCACGATGCTGATGCCCGCGGTCTGGTCGGAGTTGGCGCCGGTTGCCTTGATGCTTAGCGAAGCGCGCAGGAGTGCGACGCCGCCGCCGGGAACGATGCCTTCTTCGACGGCCGCGCGGGTCGCGTTGAGGGCGTCATCGACGCGG
>NZ_SUEG01000431.1 GCF_005063415.1 Mesorhizobium sp. | reverse complement strand
AGGCACATGCGGAGGTCACCCCGAAGACCGGCCCGCGCAAGCCGAGGCTCAAGCTAAGATGGACGGAAGCGGCGCTGGGCATCACCTTTACTCCAGTGAAGAGTTCAGCACGGATTGCGCTACCCAAAAGCAGTGAGCGGTAAGTTTGTTCTGTTGCGTATGAACCGGTAAATCCGACGCCCACTGTCGCGCCGAAGCGATGGGCATTCCCCTCGTCGCAGGAAAGTC
>NZ_SUEG01000430.1 GCF_005063415.1 Mesorhizobium sp. | reverse complement strand
CGAACATCGTCCCTTACATCCACGCGCGAAAGGTGCCGCCGGGACAGCGCTTACGGTGCAGACCATGGCCAGCAACGCCAAACTCGCTGAAACAGCTCCCAAAGCGCCAAAGCTTGACATGAAACCGATCGAGGAGATTGACAGCAGGCAAATCTCCACGGCAATCCGGCAAGATCGGCCGTTTGTTGTTCGAGGCTGGGTTTCAGCCTCCGACGGTTGGGGATTGGA
>NZ_SUEG01000429.1 GCF_005063415.1 Mesorhizobium sp. | reverse complement strand
CCGCCGCGACGATTTCGGCGACAGCGTCTGGTTTTCGCTGTCGGTTGGACGCCGGCAGAATGCCGAGCCGCGCTGGCTGATACCGATGCTGTGCCGGACAGGCGGCATCTCCAAGCGCGAGATCGGCGCCATCAAGATGCAGCCGGAAGAAACCTTCGTGCAGATCGCGGCGGACTGGGCCGAGCGTTTTCTGGCGGCGATCGGTCCCGACCGCAAGCTGCAGGGCAAC
>NZ_SUEG01000042.1:6923-39253 GCF_005063415.1 Mesorhizobium sp. | reverse complement strand
CGGCAAGGCCATCGCCGATCTCGCGCCCGAGGCCGAAAAGGCCGGCATCTCGATCGTGACCGAATGCGGGCTCGACCCCGGCATCGACCTTGTGCTCTACGCGCGCGCCGCCAGCCAGTTCGACACAATCACCGCGATCGATTCCTACTGCGGCGGCATTCCCGAGCCGAAAGCGGTGGTCGAGCCGCTGCGCTACAAGGTGAGCTGGAATTTCGAAATGGTTCTGGTCAGCCAGAACCGCGACAGCGTGCTGGTCGAGGACGGCAAACGGGTCAATGTGCCGGCCGCCCGCCAGCACGACAATCGTTTCATCCACGACATCGAGATCGCCGGGCTGGGCAGGCTGGAAGCCTTCCCCAATGGCGACGCGCCGCATTATGCCGGCATGCTGGCCGCCGCCAAGGGGCTGCAGCGCTCCGGCCGCTATTCGCTGCGCTGGCCTGGTTGGTCGGCGTTCTGGGCGCCGCTGAAGCAGCTCGGCTTCCTGTCCGAGGACAAGGTGCCCGGCACCGGCGTCAGCCCACGCGAATTTCTCGGCCGGCTGCTTGGCCCGCAACTGCAATATGGCGCCGATGAGAAGGACCTTTGCGTCATGCGCAACGTCTTTGTCGGCAGCGAAGGCGGCCGCCGCAAGACGGTGACCTCGGAGCTGGTTATCGAACGCGATCTCGCCTCCGGCCTGTTCGGCATGAGCCTCGGCGTCGGCTATCCCGCCAGCATCGTGGCGCAGATGCTGGCACGGCGCGAGATCGCAAGGCCCGGCCTGCTCAACCCGCTGCTGCATGTGCCCGATGGCCGCTTCCTCGATGAGCTGGCAAGGCGCGGCATCAAGGTCGCCGAAACGGTGAGCTGGGACTGAAGGATTTTCGAACGGTGGTTGCCGCCGGCAACGGCGCTGCCGCTCAAAAAGCACCTCGATGGGGTGAAACAACAAGTGGAACAACAAACGACAACAAGGAGGAATGCCCAAATGAAGATTGCCAAGCTTTTCATCGCCGGACTTGCGCTCGCCGGCCTCACCGCCGCCGCCAGTGCGGGAACGCTCGACGAGATTACCAAGCGCGGTGAGTTGCGCGTCGCCGTGCAGACGCAAGGCCCGCCCTTCTCGCTGGTCGGTGCCGCCGGCGAGCGCACCGGGAGTTCGGTCGAGCTCGCCGAATTGATGGCCAAGGAAATGGGCGTCAAGATCACCTTCCTCGACTTCGATTGGGACGGCCTGATCCCGGCGCTGCTGTCGGGCAAGGCCGATCTTCTGGTCGCAGACATGACGCCGACACTGGCGCGTGGCATGAAGGTCGCCTTCACCAAGCCTTACATGTACACGGGCAGCACCGTCTTCACCAAGGCTGGGACTGCCTTCAAGTCCACCGAGGACTGCAAGGCCAAGGGCACCAAGATCGCGGTGCTGCTCGGCGCCACCGGCGAGAAGGAAGCCAAGGCCGCCTTCCCCGATGCCGACATCAAGAGCTACAAGGGCGGCGGTCCGCTGCTGCTCGATGCCGTCAACAACGGCCAGGCCGATTGCGGCGTCAACGACGTCTCGGCGGTCAAGGGCCAGTCGACCGCCTACCCGGCCGGCAGTTTCACCATCATGCCGGACATGCTGTCGAAGGAGCCACTGGCCTTCGCCACGCGCTATGACGAGCAGGACCTGCTGACCTGGATGAACCTGTTCCTCGACCAGGTCAGCCTCGAAGGCCGCCTGCAGAAGAACCTCGACTACTGGGTCAATTCCGATGCCTGGAAGAAGGATCACTGAGTAGAGAAAATAGTGAGTAGGTGAGTGGTGAATAGTGAATAGTGAATAGTGAATAGTGAAGCGCCTCCGGGATGGCCGTTTCACTACTCCCCTACTCACTACTCACTACTCACCATTCACCATTCACCGTTCACCACCCATCCATGCTCGAAAACTTCAGCTTCCGCACCATCGTCGAATATCTGCCCCTGTTCGGGCAGGGCCTCGTCACGACCGTGTGGCTGTCTGTCCTCTCCTTTGCCGGCGCGCTCGCCGTCGGCATCGTGCTCGCCGCAATGAACCTGCAGCGCGGCCGGCTGTTCCGCGTCCCGGCCAAGGCCTATATCGACGCGGTGCGCGCCACGCCGCTGCTGGCGCAGCTTTATTTCCTCTATTTCGGCCTGCCGCGCCTCGGCTTTGTCTTGCCCGAGCTCATCGTCGGCATCCTGGCCCTGTCGCTGAACAGCGGCGCCTATGTCGCCGAGATCATCCGCGCCGGCATCCTGTCGATCCCGCGCGGCCAAGTCGAGGCCGGCGTCGCCTCGGGCATGACCTATGTCCAGCGCATGCGCCTGGTCATCCTGCCGCAGGCGTTCAAGGTGACGATCCCGCCGCTGCTCGGCCAGGCGATCGTGCTGGTCAAGGATTCCGCGCTGTTGTCGCTGATCTCGGTTGCCGAACTGACGCGCGCCGGACAATTGCTCGCCTCCGACCGCTTCATGCCGGCCGAAGGTTTCATCACCATCGCCGCCTTCTACCTGCTGCTCTATTACGGGCTGAAGGGACTGGCGGCGCTGTCCGGGCGCTGGCTCGGCCTGGCGGGGGCACGGACATGATCTGGCAGCAGCTGCAAAGCATCGCCGGCAGCTATCCCCTCGCGCTGCGCGGCCTCGGCATGACCGTGGTGCTGTCGCTGATCAGCCTGGTGCTGGGAACGCTGCTCGGCTTCGGCCTTGGCATCCTGCGCACCGGCGGCAACCGGCTGATCAGCAGCGCGATCGGCGCCTGGGTCGACCTGATCCGCGGCACGCCGTTCCTGGTGCAGATCTTCCTGATCTTCTTCATCCTGCCGGAACTCGGCATTGAGCTCGACGCCTTCACCGCCGGCATCATCGCGCTGACCAATCTGGCTGCCTGCTTCATCTGCGAGATCGTCGTCGCCGGCATCCGCTCGGTGCCGACCGGCCAGGTCGAGGCGGCGCTGGCGTCCGGCCTGTCGCGCTGGCAGCGCATGCGCCAGGTGGTGCTGCCGCAGGCGATGCGCATCGTGCTGCCGCCGCTGGTCGGGCAATATGTGCTGCTGATCAAGGATTCCTCGGTGGTCTCGGCGATCGGCCTCACCGATCTCACCCGCGTCGGCTGGCTGGTGGTGCAGCGTGTGCCGAACGGCCTGCTCGTCTTCTTCCTCGTCGGCCTCGGCTATTTCATCGTCTGCTACCCCCTGATCATGCTGGCCCGCCGGCTGGAGCAACGCATGGGCGCGGCCCATGGCGAGGTGCAGATATGACGAGCCTCAGCAGCAAGAATGGTGCCGGCATGATCGAATTTCGCGGCGTCAACAAATGGTTCGGCCAGCTCAACGTGCTCAGGGATATCACGCTGAGCGTCGAGCCGCGCGAAGTGGTCGTCGTCTGCGGCCCGAGCGGCTCGGGCAAGAGCACCTTGATCCGCTGCATCAACGGGCTGGAGACGATCCGCGACGGCGACCTGACGGTCGACGGCCAGCGCCTCGGCGACCCCGCCACCAACATGACGCGGCTGCGCACCGAGATCGGCTTCGTCTTCCAGTCGTTCAACCTCTATCCGCACAAGACCGCACTCGAGAACGTCACGCTGGCGCCGATCCATGTCCGCAAGATCCCGCGCACTGAAGCCGAGAAGGCCGGGCGCGAGCTACTCGCCAAGGTCGGCCTCGCCGACAAGGTCGATGCCTATCCGGCGCAACTCTCAGGCGGCCAGCAGCAGCGCGTGGCGATCGCGCGCTGCCTCGGCATGCGCCCCAAGATCATGCTGTTCGACGAGCCGACCTCGGCGCTCGATCCCGAGATGATCTCGGAAGTGCTCGACGTCATGGTCGCGGTCGCCGAGGAAGGCATGACCATGATGGTGGTGACGCACGAGATGGGCTTTGCCCGCAAGGTCGCCCAGCGCGTCGTGTTCATGGACGCCGGTGCCATCGTCGAAAGCGGCACGCCGGACGAGTTCTTCTCCAACCCGAAGACCGACCGCAGTCGCGCTTTTCTGAGCAAGATCCTGCGGCATTAGGGTTCAAACTCAACTCAGCTGGCTGTCGTCGATGGCCGAGATGGATGGAAAGCGGCCCTTCGCTGGACGTTCCCTAATACGACAGATGCGCGCCGGGCTTCCTCTTAGGGCGGCCATTGCCGCACCTCCACCAGCCGCTTCCCTTATGCGGGCATCAAATCGATGACCCGCATGATCGCGACCGCACTGCTCGTGTTCTGGGTGCCTTCTGTCGTAGCGCCATTAGCGCAGGCCCAAACATCGCCCTTCTTGACTGTGAACTTTTGTTTGTTGTGAACGACCGAAAGTTCTCCCTCAGTCATGTGGCAGAGCATGTCGTTCTTCATCATGTTGTCAGCCGTCTTCGCTCCGGGCTGAATGACAACATCGCGCAGCTTCACCGTTGCATAGGCTGGTATGACCGACTTGCGCTCACCAAGCGCTACAACTCTGACGCCGGGTGAGACCTCCTTGCCCTCATCGGGGCCGTAAGTCTGGGCGGCTGCTGGTGTCCCCCAAGCGATCAGAGGCGTTGCGGCCAGTGTAAGACCGAGTGCAAGTGTGGATCTACGATTGACGGCTTCCATTGTTTCCTCCCTGTTCAAAAGTTGGTCGGAAAGGTAGGCCAACAATCAAGGATGGGCCGTTGCGGCGAAGAATCAACTGACCTTCCGAGTTAGTTCAGTCTCGCTCGCGGCTAGCGAGTTTCACAAACCACTCGGGTCGCCGAGACGGAGAGGGGGAATTGCGCTGACCATGTCATTGCGTGCGACCTTGTCCCGACATCAAAGACATTTCATTCTTGCGAAGGCCCTCGCTGCCAAGGACCCCTCTCCGGCCGCTTTGCGGCCACCTCTCCCTCGCCCTGCGGCGCAGGAACCCAAGGCTATCGCGTATCCGCGTGCGTGTTCAATTCAGCCCTCTTCTCATGCGAAACGACGGCAAGGCGAAGCCCTGTTGCTCGGCCCTCGTGATGGCGAGCGCACGGCTGTCGGCGGCGCGCTCGACCCATTCAATTTGGGTGATCGGAGCTACAGCGTCGCGCCGCTAATCAAGCACGACAACGGCCTCCACCTCGAAGAGCATGGGGTCGATTGCAAGCTTGGGAACGGGAACCAGAGTCTGCGCCGGCAGCGCCTCGCCGAACATTTCCTTGACGTTCCTGGTCAACACCTCGAGCTTGGACATATCGTGATCGACCACGAAGACCGTGAGCTTGGCGACCTGATCCGGCCTGGCACCGAGCGCATCGAGGGCGGTGCGCAAATTTGCGTAGGCCTGCGCAACCTGGACAGCGAAGTCGGGCGACAAGGCCCCCGTGCTGTCCTGGCCGCCTTGTCCGGAGATGTAGGCCACCCGGGCTCCGCGGGGCGTGATCACCGCGGTGCTGTAGCCATTCGGCGACGGGTCGTAGAGGGTTTGTGGATTGACGATGGTCAGCTTGAGATCATTCTCATTCGCCGTGGCAGTGGAAACTCCCATGGACATAACGATTAACTCTCCGATGAGCAGGCGCTTGGCGCGTGGCATGATTTTCTCTTGGCTCTGCGGACTGCGAGCAACACACCCTCGCGGCCGCCATGATTGAACATTGACCGGTATCGGCGATCGACTCGTACGCCGCACGAGCCAGTCGCATGGTACGCCGTACGAGTCAATCGTTCTGGATCGACATTCATCGCATTGCCGGTCAAAATCGACGGCCTGAACAGCGGGGAAGACGGATGGCAGCCAAAGGTAGCGGCGCTCGGAGCACGCGGTCTCAACGGACAAAAGAGTGGCTCCAGCCCATGCAGGAGCCGCGCAGTGAACCGCCTCTGTCGCGGGAGCGTATCGTGGCGACCGCGGTAGAACTGGCGGACGCTCAAGGGCTCGACGGGTTGACGATGCGTCGGCTGGCCGATCGCCTCGGCTCGGGCGTGATGAGCCTATATTGGCACGTCGACAACAAAGAGGATGTCTTTGATCTGGCGCTCGATTCGGTGCTCGAATATCGCGGACCGCCGCAAATGGCTGAGTCTCAAGACTGGCGCGGGCAAGTTGTCCATATGCTCGAAGACTGGCGCGCCAGCATGCTGCGCCATCCTTGGTCGGCATCGCTGTTGCCGCGCCGGGCGCTCGGCCCGAACATCCTCAGTCGCCTTGAACTGCTGAGCAATATCTTATCCAGGGCCGGTGTGGCGGACGCAGATCTGAACGTCGCGATATGGTCGCTGTGGAACTATGTGATGGGCGCCACCATCAGCCGGGCGAACTTCGACCTCTCGGACGACGGCAGGGCCGACACGCAGCAGCGCCTTGCAGGCCTCAGCGAACGCTACCCGACGATCGAGCGCTCCCGTCTGCTGTTGGATAACGATTGGGATGGTGCTTTCCGGAAAGGCCTCGGCTTCCTGCTCGATGGCCTCTCGCCAAGACGATGAACTCTTCCTTCACAGCCGTCACTTCCTGCCATGAACGGCCGAGATGCAAACTCGGTTTTGTTTTGACTCTAAAACGCCCGCCCCGCGGCGAGGAACGCAAGCCTATTGCATGTCGGCGTGCGTGCTCAATTCAGCCCTCTTCTCATCCGAGACGACGGCGAGGTCGAGGACCTTCTGCAATTCGGCAGCATGCCGGAACGACGGTTCGGCCTGGACGCCGTTGCGCACTGCATCGACGAAGCGCTGGTAGTTGGCCTGCACCGTTCCGGCGTCCAGAACCTGCCATTTGGCGTTCTCGACGTCTTCGCCGATGCACACTTTCAGCTCCGAGCCGGTCAGATTGTGCACGACTTCGATGCCGCCCTTGTCGCCGTAGATGCGCAGGCGGAGTTCGTTCAAATGGCCGGTCGCCCAGCGGCTGGCATGGACGACGCCGAAGGCGCCGTTGCTGAAATCCAGCGACATGGTGAAACTGTCATTGGCGTCGAGCCCGTACTCGCCGATCCGGTTGCCGGGCGCCTTGTCGAAGGATCTCAGCCGGCAGAACACATGGTCGATGTCGAGCGCCGCGCCATAGCTGGCGAAATCGAGGATGTGGATGCCGACGTCGCCCAACACGCCATTGGAGCCATGGCCGCGCGACAGCCGCCACAGCCATTTCGGATCGGTGCGCCAGTCGCCCCAGAACTTGGACACCAGCCAGCTCTGCAGGTAGGACGCCTCGACATGCCTGACCGTGCCGATCTCGCCGGCCAGCACCATGGCGCGCGCTCTCTGCAGCGGCGCGACATTGCGATAGGTCAGGTTGACCATGTTGATGATGCCGGCCCGCTCGGCGGCATCGGCCATTTCACTGGCTCGCTGGTAATTTTCGGCGAGCGGTTTCTCGCACAGCACCGGCTTGCCCGCCGCGATCAGCATCATGGTGGTCGGATGGTGGATGCGATCCGGCGTCACGTTCGCCACCGCGTCGAACTTGCCCCATGCCAGCGCCTCGTCCAGCGACGCGAACCGGTTGGGGATACCGTAGATGTCCGAAAACTTGTCGACACGCGTACGGTCGAGATCGACGGCGCCGATCAGTTCGACGCCCTCAATCTTGCCGAACTGCCTGGCGTGCTCCTCCGCCATCCAGCCGGTACCGAGTATCAACAGACGCATGATTCTTATCCTAGGAGAGGGGCTTTATCTTCTTGTTCGATCATGGATTTCCCGAACCAACGGTTCGGGATCGTGGCCTAGCGGAAGCCGGCTTCGCCGGCGGAATGAAGTTTTCCGCCACGCTCGACGATCGGCTCGAGCGCCTTTTCCACCGGCACGTTCGGCGCATCGAGGATGGCCGGATTGGAGCCGAGCGGGTTGTGCGCCCATTTCACCGCGTTGCGCAGCACCTTCTGGACATTGGCATCGTGATAGGTCGGATAGGTCTCGTGGCCGGGCCTGAAATAGAAGATGTTGCCGGCGCCGCGGCGATAGGTCAGCCCCGACCGGAACACTTCGCCGCCCTGGAACCAGGAGATGAAGACGGTCTCGAGCGGCTCCGGCACGGCGAACTGCTCGCCATACATCTCCTCGTTCTCGAGCTCGAAATACTCGCCCAGTCCCGCAGCGATCGGATGGTTGGGGCTGGTCACCCAAAGCCGTTCGCGCTCGCCCGCCTCGCGCCATTTCAGCGTGCACGGCGTGCCCATCAGCTTCTTGAATATCTTCGAGAAATGGCCGGAATGGAGAACGATCAGCCCCATGCCTTCCCAGACACGACGCGCCACGCGCTCGACCACTTCGTCGACGACGGCGCCATGGTCCTTGTGCCCCCACCACAGCAGGACATCGGTTTCGGCCAGACGGTCGGCCGGCAGCCCATGCTCCTTCTGCTCCAGCGTCGCCCACGACACCGAAATCTCCGGGTCGAGCTTCAGCGCATTGGCAATCGTCGCGTGCATGCCCTCGGGATAGATGCCGGCGACCACCTCGTTGGTCCGTTCATGAATATTCTCGCCCCAGACGACAGCGCGTATTGTCATGATGTCCTCTTGATTGTTTGAAGCTGGAGCCGCCCCTACGGGTCAGTCATAATATCCTCGGCCGGGAATGAAAACCGTCTCGCGGCCGGCTCCTGACAATCTGTTGGAAAGCATTCGGCTGGCATGCGGCACGACCAAGTCCGTTGCGTAGCGATCCTTCCCACCTCTGTCCTGCCGGACATCTCCCCCGCAAGGGGGGAGATCGGATGTCACTTTGGCTTTCGCCAACTTCCAACGGTGCAGGGTGGGCGCTAAGCGCAAAACTGCCAATCTCCCCCCTTGCGGGGGAGATGCCAAGTAGTGGCCAAGAGGGCAGGCCAGAGGGGGGTGCTGTCCCGCCGACGTCTCTGTTGGCTGCCCACGAACAATTACGCGCCGCGGCCCTCTTGGGCGACGCGTGTCAGCGGCTTCGACAGGCGCGGCACCACGACGAGGCGCTTGATCTTGCCCTTCTTGTAGGCGGCGAGAAAGCGGGCATAATCCTTGAAGACGACGCAGCCATTGGATTCGGCGCGCCCGCCGCGCAGCATGTAGGTGTGGGCGAGCAGGCCGTCACGGCCATATTTGTTGCTGCCGGTGGCAGGGGTGAGACGCAGGGCCTCGACGCCGTGGAAGCGCGATTCCCGCAGCGTCAGATTGTAGGTGTCGGGCGGCGTCGGACCGACATTCTTCTTGTGAACGTAGCGCGGCTGGTCGACCATCGAACCGTATCCCGAATGTGCCTCCAGCCGCGAACCGTCGGGCATATAGACGGTCTTGGCCGAGATGTCGTAGACGGCGACGCCGCTGCCCATGCCGGGCGTGGTGAACAGGTTCCTGAAGGCCCCGCCGAGACTGCCGGAAGGCATGTCGGGCTTGGCATAGGCGAGCATGTCGCCGCCCTGCGTCTTAGACCGTTTGCCCGGCTTGCCTGACACGGCCGGCACTGCCGCTTGTGACGAATTGCGAGGCGACAGGCTGCCGGGTTGCGTCTCGGCCGGCGGAGCGTCGGCCGTCTGCACCTTGTTCGCCCTGGCTGCCTGGGTCTTGGATGCGTGGGCCTTGGATGCCTGGGGCGGCTCCGTTTTTGCTGCCTGGGCCTTTGAGGCCTGATCCTTGGGCGCCCGGTCTTTCGGCGCTTGGGCCTGCGGCGCCTCGGCCGGCTGATCGATGACCGCCCGCGGACGCAGCGTCGGCAGCGGAATGCTGTCGGGCATGTCGTCTTGCGGCGGCAGCGAGGCCAACTGGACCTCAGGTTCTTGCGGCTCTTGTGAAACTGCGGGCTCGCTTGCCGCGACGGCTCCCGGGAGCACGTCGACCATCTGCTCCGGCAATGTATTGGCTAACGCCAGCGCCAGGCGCGACGAACGTTCGATCTCCGCCACCGCCGGCCCGAAGCGCACCGATGCCGGGCCGTTCGGGTCGGGTATGCGTACCGGCTCGGCGAACCGGGCGTCGGCCGGCAGGCTTGCGAGCTTGAAGGGTGAACCGGAGGAGGCACGCGCAAAGACGACGGCAAGCTTTTGCGGCGACAGCGCGGCCTTGGCCACCACGTCGTCGAAGCTTGGTTGCCGCGGCGCGTCGGCGATATGCGGCACGGCATTGCGCTTGAGACGCGCCGATTTTCCCTGGTGAACGAAGTTCGATGCCGACCGCAGGCAGTTGGCATCGCATCCATGCTGCAGCAGCCGGGCCGACAGCGCTGCGTTTGCAGCGGCCCATGTCGGGGCCTGCGCCTTCGCAAGACTGCGGCGAGGATCGGCGAGCGCGATGGTGCGCGGCGCGAGCAGGCTTTGCGGAAGACCGTTGAAAGCGGCGGTGAGCGAAGTTCCCATCGAATAGAGGCCGGCCAAGGTCGCCACCGACCATAAAGCAATGGCTGCGCCGACGGCCGGAACCGCGACCCAGCGCAAGCCGGGCCTCATCGAAGTCAATCCAGTTGCAGGACTGTCACCCCGGGTTTTCGCACTTACAAACGCCATTCAACCACTCTCAATCGGCCGATGCCGGCTAGCGGATTTCGCAGCCGTGACATTCACAGTTCGCCTGGTGCCCCCAGCACACTTCGCGTCTGTTGCCGATTGATTCAAAAGATGGACAAAGTTGGTTAACCAATCCCTCTACCGACCGCCGATTGGGCGACGGTCACACCGAAAAACGCCCTCCAAAACCTGTATAGTTGGCAAAACTGCCCTCCAATGATGACTTTGCTGCCCGTTTTTGTCGGCCGAGTCAAGAAAGCGAAATGACTAGACCTTGCTGGGCGGAGTCGGCCGTGGCTGCCAAAGTGAAGCCAGGCCGGCCAGAATCGCGCGGCCGGCAGCCGCCGCCATCAAGCCCCGGCGATCGGTCAAACTGGCGATTATCGACCTGGCACTTGTCGACCTGCCACTCGGGCGAACGAACGATTAACGTCTGGGAATTCGGGATAGCGGCAAGATGTTTGCGGCACAGCAGTTGAATGTCGCCAAGTGCTGAAGCGGGACATCCAACACCTAGACCACAGCCACCACTATGTGAGCCTGAATTTTGGCAGCAACCTCGCCGCTGCCATGCCTGTCTGCAATCGCGGCTGCGGCATAGTCGGTTGCAGCGTCCAGTTTTCCCGCTTCTCTGGCCTCGATTTCGTTGCGAAGAAGAGTGCCCTGGCAATAAGCAACGGCCGGAAGGCGCGGCGAGGAGGCACGGCTTTGTTCGGCCCTCGTCTCGATCACCACACCGGAAAACCCTGCGTCCTCCAGCTCGCTACGGATCAGTGCCATATCGTGGTAGCCATGCGGCGTGCGTGCCAGAAAGCGCGGCGGATCGTTCGGAAAAATCCTCGCCAGAGCATTCGTCACGTCGTCCGCAAATACGTTCTCTTCGATGCGATCCCATACGCTGAATAGAAAATGTCCTCCGGGCTTCAGGACTCGCCGGGCTTCGCGGTAGGCAGATGAGCGGTTGGGAAAGAACATCGCGCCGAACTGGCAACAAACGAGATCGAAGGCCGCATTTTCGAACGGTAGCGCCAGAGCATCAGCTTGACGCCATTTGATGCGATCGTCGGGAGCTTGCCGCGAAGCGGCGTAGTCGAGCATCGGCTGGTTGAGGTCGGTTACGACATAGCTTGCATCGGCGGGCAGTTTTGGCGCCAATGCGCGGGTGACAACCCCGGTGCCCGCGGCGGTTTCCAGAACGGCGCTGGGCGACAAGGACGCTGCCCGTCGTGCAATATCCGCGGCGAACGGCTCGAAAATCAACGGCACCATATAGCGGTCGTAGTTTTCCGGAATTGAGCCAGCGAACACCTTGTCCGTTTCCAACATTGCTATCCCCCGTCGTCCGTTTGATGCTCGTTAGCATAGCATGGAATGTTTGTATTTCGGTCGCATTCGACCGCGAGGCGGTTCGCTCCCGGAAGCTCCGAAACGCCGTGCTGCAATTAACTGCAAATGTGCTAATATATTGTGGCCATGCGCATTGGTGCGTGGCCAACATAATGGGAGGATGCGATGAAAACCATAAATCGCAGGTCTGCAATCGCGCTCGGCGTGACGGCGGCCGCGGTAACGCCTTTGTTCACGCTGGCGGCAGCTGCAAAGGTCAAGAAATACGGCCCGAAGGAAGGCAAGGAAATAGCCCCCGGCGTCAGGGTGGTTGAGGTCGGCACCGGCAATTCCGATATCCCCGCCTACAAGAGCATCTCAATTGTCGATGTGGTCTTTCAGCCGGGAGCAGCTGCTCCTGCAATGGTGATGGACAACGACATGGTGTGCACCATTACCGCCGGTGAATTCACGATCAAGAAAGCCGACAAGCAATTCAAGCTCAAAGAAGGTGATATGTATACCTGCTCCAAGGGCAAGACCGACGAGGCAGCCAACACCAGCAAGGTGGTCGGCATCCACCGCATCGCCGTCTTGATACCCGCCTAGCGCATGCCAACGAAAACCGGCCCGCGCCCTCTTCGGAGACGCGGGCCTTTTGATGACGTTCGTGGCGGTTTCTCCCTCGGTCCGCAAGTGTGCCTTTATATTAGAGATCGCGCAAGTTTCTGAATGACTGCCGGCCGGTATGCGGCCTGCATTGGCGGATTGGCAAGCCGGCACCGCGCTGGGCGTTTGGCTTCACGAAACGGCTCGGTGCTCCTCCCGAGCTGCCTCCCAGACCTCGCGTGCCGCGTCTGCGTTCAATGCCGCAATTCCCAGGCCGACGATCAGATCCGGCCATGCCGAGCGCCACAGGAAGGCCGTCACCAACCCGGCCAGTATGATCGCGATGTTGGCGACGGCGTCGTTGCGGGCCGAGAGGAATGCCGCCCTGGTAAGACTGCCGCTGTGGTGGCGGTAGCGCGCCAGCATGTAGGCGCATGACAGATTGACCGCCAAGGCGCCCAACCCCGCCAGCGTCAGGGCCGTTGGCTGCGGCGGCACCGGCATGTTGAACTTTTCCCACGCGGTCCACAGCGTCGCCAGGCCGGGCACCAGCAGGATAAGCGCCAACGCCATGCCGACCCGCGAGCGGGCACGCAGCGACCATCCCATGGCGAGCAGTATGAGGAGGTTGACCGAGGCATCTTCCAGAAAATCGACGCTGTCGGCGAACAGCGACACCGAGCCGATCGCCAGCGCCACGGCGAATTCGATGCCGAAATAACCGAGGTTCAGCAGCGCGACGACAAGCACCACCCGGCGAAGGCCGTCCGACGTAATAGCTTGCTGCATGGCCTGTCCTGATGTGATGCCGTTGATGCTCTTACCAGCTGCTCTTCCAGCGCAACAGCCGCATGGCATTGGCTGTCACCAGGGCCGTCGCCCCGGTGTCGGCGAGGATGGCGGGCCACAGGCCGGTGATGCCAGCGATCGTCGTCACCAGGAACACTGCCTTCAGCCCCAATGCCATTGTAATGTTCTGTTTGATGTTGGCCATGGTTGCTTGGGACAGCCTGATCATGGCGGCGACGTCGCCGACGCGTCCATGCAGCACTGCTGCGTCAGCCGTTTCAAGAGCCACATCGGTGCCGCCACCCATGGCGATGCCGACATCGGCCGCCGCAAGCGCCGGCGCATCGTTGATGCCATCGCCGACCTTGGCGACCCTGAACCCCTGCCGCTTCAACTCACCGACAATGCGCTGCTTGTCCTCGGGCAGCAATTCGGCGAGCACCTCGATGCCGAGTTGCTTGCCGATGGCAGCGGCGGTGCGCTTGTTGTCACCGGTCAGCATGACTGTTTTGATGCCCGCATCGGTCAGCGCCTTCAGCCCGGCGAATGCGTCCGGCCGGGGTTCGTCGCGCATGGCGATGAAGCCGGCAAGAGCGTCGTCGATGAGCAGCACCGACACCGATTTTCCTTCATCGTTCAATGCCGTGATGCGTGCGGCCAGGTCGGCTGGCAGCGGCGCCTTTTCGCCGGCAGCGGCCGGCGAGCCCAGAAACAGGCTCTTGCCGCCGACGCGACCGACGACGCCCTTGCCGCCAATCGCCCTGGCCTCGGCAGCAGGTGGCACCGGAACCTTGTCAGCATTGGCCCTTTGCAGAATGGCCAGGGCCATCGGATGGCTGGAACCGGTCTCGAGCGCTGCCGCGAGGGAAAGGATCTCGCGTTCACTGGCGCCGACTGCAACCACGTCGGTTACCTGCGGCTTGCCGAGCGTCAGCGTGCCGGTCTTGTCGAGCGCCACGGCAGTGATGGTGCCGAGCCCTTCCAGAACCGCCCCGCCTTTCATCAGCAGGCCGCGCCGGGCTCCGGCCGAAAGCGACGCCGCAATTGCCGCCGGCACAGAAATGACCAGCGCGCACGGACAGCCGATGAGCAGCAGCGCCAGACCTTTGTAAATCCCTTCGTTCCAATCGCCGCCAAGGAGCAGCGGTGGCATGATCGCGACGAGCGCCGCGACGGCGACCACGCCGGGCATGTACCAGCGCGAGAAACGGTCGATGAAACGCTCGGTGGCCGCCTTGCTTTCCTGCGCCTCCTCGACGAGCTTGACGACCCGTGCAATCGTGTTGTCGGCGGAGGCCGCCGTCACCTTGATGCGCAGCACGCCGTCGCCGTTGATAGTGCCGGCAAAAACCGTGTCGCCAACGTTCTTGCCCACCGGGACGCTTTCACCCGACACAGGCGATTCATCAATGGCGCTGTCACCCTCGGTGATCTCGCCATCAGCCGGAATCCGATCACCGGGCCGCACCAGAATGATGTCCCCCACGGACAGACTTTCGGCCGGCACCTCGCGGCTCGTCCCATCCTCTTCGACTAGCGCCGTCTTGGGAACCAGTGTGGTGAGCGCCTGGATGCTAGAACGTGCCTTCCCGGCGGCCACCCCTTCCAGTAGTTCGCCGATCAGGAACAGGAAGACCACTGTCGCCGCTTCCTCGCCGGCGCCGATAACGACAGCGCCGGCGGCCGCCACGGTCATCAGCATTTCGATAGTGAACGGAATGCCGGCGAGTGCGGCCATGACCGCCCGGCGCGCGATCGGCACCAAGCCGAGCAGCACGGCAGCGATGAAGGCCCATGGGCCGGTCGCGGGCAAGGCGTAATGAACCGCGAAAGCCACCGCCAGTGCGACGCCGCTGGCGATGGTCAGGCGGCCCTTGGCGCTGTTCCACCATGGCCCAGACATCGGCGCATCATCGTTGCCATGCAATCCCGCTAATTTCTTGTCGTGACTGTGCGTTCTGTGGTCATGGTCGGCCAATTGATCGGAGGCCGGCGCTCCAGACTTGGCGGTCAGCGGAGCAACAGCGTAGCCGAGGCCGGTGACTTTCCTCGCGATCGCGTCAAGATTGCTTTCGGGAGTATGAATGACCGTCAGAGTGCCTACCGAAACGGATACGCTA
Source organism: Mesorhizobium sp. (assembly GCF_005063415.1). Lineage (GTDB taxonomy): Bacteria > Pseudomonadota > Alphaproteobacteria > Rhizobiales > Rhizobiaceae > Mesorhizobium. The sequence continues at coordinate 24,019 of NZ_SUEG01000042.1, read as the reverse complement.
ACATCCTGCACACCAGGCATCCGCCGCACGAGGATATCGATTTTGCTGGCACAGCTGGCGCAATCCATGCCTTCCACGCGGTAGCGGGTCTGTTGTTTGGTCGCAGCCATGGTGAACCTCTTGCGTCTTCGATCGCGACGCTACATCCTCTAGTGACTAGAGGAGCAAGCGAAAAAATGTCAGCAGGTGTGACCATCGGTGAAGCAGCCCGACGCAGCGGCGTGAAGGTTCCAACCATCCGCTACTATGAGCAGATCGATTTGCTTCCAGCGCCTGCCCGCAGCGAAGCCAATCGCCGGCATTATGAAGCGGCCGACTTGCGCCGGCTCGCCTTCATCAGGCACGCGCGAGAGCTTGGGTTCGAGATCGAGGCTATCAGGACGCTGCTGACGTTGCAGGATAATCCCAATCAGCCCTGTGGAACCGCCGACGCCATCGCCCAAGCCCGACTGGCTGAGGTCGTCCAGCGAATACGCAGCCTTACGGCATTGAAGATCGAGCTGGAGCTGATGGTTGAGGGCTGCCGGCAAGGGAAAGTCTGCGAATGCCGTGTTATCGAGGTGCTGTCAGACCACGATCAATGTGAGAGTCCTCACCATTGATTTGCCGGATCAGAACTCGCACCAGCGCCGATGTCGCGGCATGCGGAGCTTGCAAAAGCCGCACTTTGCAGTCAACCTGAGCGGATGATGGCACGCCTGTCGCCAAAACGCCTCCTGGTCATGCTGCTCGCGTTCCTCGTGACCGCCGGGTTCAGCCTGTCCGCCGCCCACGCTGCCGTCATGTCGGCCAGGATGGCGATCGATGGCCGCATGATCATGGCCGCAGATGCCGGCAACACCGACGCCGACATGGCCAAGATGGCCGATGCGAAGGGCGGCGACTGCAGCGCTTGCCTCAAGAGCTCGGCCGACAACGACAAACCGATGCAATGTACGCCGACCTGCGTCGCACCGGTTCTGGCGGTGCTGCCGGAAGCTCTCCCCGTGACGGGACTGCTGCGGGCAGGGCTGCCGCCGGCGCTTCCCGCCGCGTTCCTGCACGGGCGAAGTCTGTTGCCCGAGCCATTCCCTCCAAGACCCAGCGCTCTCGTCTGACGCCGTTTCTGCCGTTCCGCGGCTGATTGGCGGCGTTTGATCGCCCGGTAGCGTGTACCGCGCAACGGGCGCGGCAGCAATTCAATCGATGTCGCGATGTTCGCCGTCGGTTACCGCAGGGGTCACAAGGGTGAATTCCGTTTCAAGTCCGTTCATAACGCGCCGCAAATTCCTGCTTGCGGCGGCAAGCATTGCCGCCTCCGCGCCGATCCGCCCCGCACTGGCGCTGGCTACCGGCGAACACCGGATCAGGGTGGCGCCAGGCCAGGCACGGCTCACCGGCCCCGATGGTCCGCGCACTCCGGTATGGGCCTATGATGGCACGGTCCCAGGCCCGACACTGCGCTTGCGCCAGGGGCAGCCCGCTCGCATCGTCGTCGAGAACGGACTGGACGAAGACACGACGGTTCACTGGCACGGCATCCGCTTGGCAAACGCCATGGATGGCGTGCCGGGATTGACCCAACCGCCGATCAGGCCGGGCGAAAATTTCCTGTACGAGTTCACCCCGCCCGATGCCGGCACCTTCTGGTACCATCCGCATGCCGACAGCCTCGTGCAGCTCGGCCGCGGCCTCGCCGGCGCACTCATCGTCGAGGAAGCCGAACCGGTCGCGGTCGACCGCGAGCTGCTATGGCTGCTGCAGGACTGGCGGCTCACCAAGGATGGGCAAATCGCTGCCGGCTTCGGCAACATGATGGATGCGGCGATGTCGGGCCGTGTCGGCAATGTCGTCACCGTCAACGGTGCACCGCCGGCCGACCTGACCGTGAAGGCCGGCGAGCGCGTCAGGTTGCGGCTGGCCAATGCGTCACTCGCTCGCATCATGGCTTTGCGTTTCGAAGGCCACCGTCCGGTCATCGTCGCCATCGACGGCCAGCCCTGCGACCCGCATGAGCCGGAGGGCGGACGCTTGGTGCTTGCGCCCGCCATGCGCATCGATGTCGTGCTCGATATGCAGGGCGACCCAGGCAGCCGACATGCGGTGATCGACGATTACTACGATGGCCTTGCCTACACCCTGACCACGCTCGCCTATGATGCCGGAGCGCCGCTGCGCGACCATCCTCTCGATGCGCCGATTCGCTTGCCGGGCAATCCGCTGCCAGGCCCCGACCTGGCCGAGGCCGAACGCCAGGAGATTGTGCTGCAGGGCGGCATGATGGGTGGCGGCAAGCTGGCCGGCATCGGCGGCATGATGGGCATGGCGATGCCCGGCATGAACGGCGCCGCCTGGGCAATCAACGGTATGTCGATGACCGGCGACGGCCACGCTGGAATGGCGCCGCAGTTCACGCTGTCGCGCGGCGCCACCTGCCGTCTCACCATGCGCAACGAAACCGCCTGGTGGCACCCCATGCACGTCCACGGCTTCAGCCTGTCGGTGCTTTCGCGCAACGGCTCGCCGGTACCGCACCGGCAATGGCAGGACACGGTGCTGCTCGCCCCCAAGGACACGATCGAATGCGCCTTCGTTGCCGACAATCCCGGTGACTGGATGCTGCACTGCCATGTCGCCGACCACCAGATGGCCGGCCTGATGACAGTGTTCCGCGTGACCTGAAAGTCTTATCCAACCAAGGAGAACTGCAATGAAACTGACCTACCGCCTAGCCGCACTGTCCCTGCTGATCGCAACGCCGCTGCCTGCCTTCGCCGCCACGATCAACGCCGTCATGTACAAGAACCCGCAATGCAGCTGCTGCGAATCCTACGCCAACTATCTCGAGCACAACGGCTTCAAGATCGACATCAAGCCGGTCAACAATCTCTCTCAGATCAGCAGCGATGCCGGCGTGCCGGCCGACCTCGAAGGCTGCCACGCGCTGATGGTCGACGGCTATGTCGTCGATGGCCTGGTGCCGGTCGAGATCGTCAAGAAGCTTTTGACCGAACGCCCGGCCATCACCGGCATAACGCTGGCCGGCATGCCGACGGGCGCTCCAGGCATGGGTGGTGAGAAGCAAGGCCCCTTCGTCGTCTACGCCTTCACCAAGGACGGCAAGGCACCCACCGTCTACGCGACCGAGTGAGGCTGTTGTGAGCAAACTGGCCATGGTCCTGATTGGCGTGCTGCTGGCATTTTTGCTGCCGGCATCCGCCGCCGAGCCACCGCAGAACTTTGTCGTCCACGAGGCGCCCGTCCCCATACCGGAAATCAGCTTCGAGGACGGCAATGGCAAGCCGAAAACGCTTGCGGATTTCCACGGCAAGGTCGTGCTGCTCAACATCTGGGCGACATGGTGCGCGCCCTGCCGCAAGGAGATGCCGACGCTCGATCGTCTGCAAGCGAAACTGGGCGGTCCGGATTTCGAGGTCGTCGCGCTGTCCATGGACCGTGCCGGTCCTGAGATTGTGAAGAAGTTCTTTGCCGAGATCGGCATCAAGCACCTCGCCCTCAACATCGATGCCTCGGGCAAGGCCATGTTCGCCATCGGCTCCGTCGGCCTTCCGGCAACCCTGCTGATCAATAGCGATGGCAAGGAGATCGGCCGGCTGATTGGGCCGGCCGAATGGGACGCGCCCGACATGGTCGACTTCATCCGCAGCCGCATCGCCGCCGAGTGAGAAAGGAACAGATATGTCCGGGTTGAAGGCTCGCTGCGTCGCATCGGCTTTGAACGAGTGGAGGTGTTTGCTGCTAAGCGTAATTGCCATTGCGGCGCTGACCGCGGGCTTTTCGTATCAGGCCCAAGCCCACTCACTCGATGAAATCGACGCCATGCTTGAGGGCGACGAGAAATATTTCCAGACGATCGACAAGCCGGCACCTGATTTCACGCTGCGCACCGCCGATGGGCGTGTCGTGCGAACGGCAGACCTGCGCGGCAAGGTGGTCGTCCTCCACTTCATCTACACATCGTGCCCGGATGTGTGCCCCCTGCACGCCGAGAAGATCGCCGAAGTCCAGAAAATGGTGAACGGCACGCCGATGAAAGGCCAGGTCACCTTTGTGACCATCACCACCGACCCTGCCAGGGACACGCCGGACGTGCTCAGCAAATACGGGCCGGCGCACGGGCTCGACCCCGTCAATTGGCTGTTCCTGACCACGACGGCGGATCAGCCGGAGGATGCAACCCGCAGACTGGCGGAGGTCTTCGGCCACAAGTTCACGCTGACGGATGATGGTTATCAGATGCACGGCACCGTCACCCATGTGATCGACAAGGAGGGCCGCTGGCAGGCGAATTTCCATGGCCTGAATTTCGCTGCGGTCAATCTCGTCACCTTCGTCAATGCGCTCACCAACAATGTCGAGCGCCCGCACCATGAGCCGGAAACGGGATGGTGGGCGAAGATCAAGGGCATGTTCTGAGGCACCATTCGCATGCCGGCGGTCCGGCGAAACAGAGGGAAGGAGAACCCTGTGATCCACAAGTCCAATCCACTGCGCGAAGCCATCGGCAAAATGGCCCGTGCCTTCGTTCTGGCCGGTGCAACGGTCTGGCTCGCGCTCGATCCTCACGGTCAGGCGATCGCCGCCGGCGAGATGTCCCAGGACCAGTTCGATCAGCGCATCCACGACTATATCCTCGCGCATCCCGAAGTCGTCATGGAGGCGCTGCAGAGCCTCGATGCCCGCCAGCGCGAGGCTGCGGCAAAAGAGGCGAAAGCCGCCCTGGCGGCCAAGGCCGACGATATCTTCCGGGACCCGGTGAGCCCAGTCGGCGGCAACGCCGAAGGCGACGTCACCATGGTCGAGTTCTTCGACTACAACTGCCCCTATTGCCGGCAGGTTGCGCCGATCATGGCGCAAGCCGTGGCCGACGATCCGCAGCTCAAGATCGTCTACAAGGAATTCCCGATCCTCAGCACGGATTCCGTATTTGCTTCCAAGGCGGCTCTCGCCGCAATGCGCCAGGGCAAATACATGGCATTCCACAAGGCCTTGTATGCGGTGAAGACGCGGGTGACCGAAGCGGTCGTGCTGAAGGTCGCTGCCGACGTCGGTCTCGACGTGGCTAAACTGAAGACCGACATGCAGCGGCCCGATATCCAGGCGTCGATCGACCGGAATACGCAACTCGCCCAGGCGCTGAAGATCAGCGGAACGCCAAGCTTCGTCGTTGGCGAGCAGATTTTCCCCGGCGCGACCGACCTCGCAACGATGAAGAAACTGATCGAGCAGGCGAGGAACAGCAAATGAGCCGGATATGCTATCCAACCCGACGGACGGTTGTTCTAGGCAGCGCCTTTGGCGTCGCTGCGGTCGTGGGCTTGCTCAAGAGACCGGATTTGGCGATCGCCGCGGAGGATTCCGATCTGGTGCGCCGTTTCAAATATCTCAGCCAGAACGGCAACAGCACGTGTTCGGCCAAGTTCACGGAGTCGATCGCGACCATGCCGGCGATGTCGCGGATCACGGGCTCGTGCTGCAGCCCTATGGAGACGAAGCGCTATGCCGAGCAGGTGAGTGGTTTGTCCAGGTACCGCGAAATCGCGATGATCCCAAGCGATCCGTACGATATTCCGGCCGGCATCGCACAGAAGATGATGCCCTACTACGATGTGAAACTCTCCGGCGACGAGCAGCAGGCCTATGACTATGCGATGGCTAATTCCAACGAGAAAGGCCCTTGCTGCTGCCAATGCTGGCGCTGGAAAGTATATGGCGGATTGGCGAAGTTCCTGATCCGCGAGCACGGTTTCACCGGCAAGCAGGTCGTCGACGTCTGGGATCTCTCGGACGGCTGCGGCGGAGGTATGTAAGACGACCAGGACGTGGTGGACACTCCGGTTGGCAGGACAGGGCGACAGGGCGGCCGATCGGGTTTCCTCGTCGTCTTGACCGAATTCCCCGGCGAGCTAATTGCCTTCGCAGTCGCCGATGCTTACCGACGAAGGCGGGCCTTCACTGACCGTAAAGGTGATTGCAATGATGAATGGTCCAATGGGTACATGGATGATGGGCGGCATGGCGCTCGTCTGGGTCCTGGTGTTCGTCGCCCTCTTGCTCGCGATTGCAGCCCTGGTCAAATACCTGCGAACCTGAAGCCGTAGACACCTTCAGGCATACGGCTATGCGATGGTAATTCCGGGGAGAAGGGGCCAGTTGCTGCCAGCGGTGGCGATGGCATGTAAGGCGACCAGGGCAGCACGACGCCGCGTCACTCGTCAGGCAAAGCCTGGAACCGGCTTGGTCTTGCCGCTCAGTTGCGCGCCCAACGTCAGGGTCTGTGGAAAATTCCGGACGATCGCCGCCATCAAGGTGGCGCTGCCGGGGCGAAGGGCAATTCCGGCAAGGGCCGCGGCGGCGTAGACCCGCGTCGAAAACAGTCTTTTCCAGGCCGCCTCATAGCGTCTGGCGGCGGCCTCGCGCCCTGCCCGGCCACTTGGCGCGGATGCGAGTTCGCAGGCCAGCAGCCAGCCGGACTGAAGCGCCATCGAGATACCCTCGGCGATGACAGGATGAGACTCTCCGGCTGCATTGCCGACGCGGAAGATTTCCCCTTCGTAGCAGGAGCGAATTCCCGGCCGGATCGGACCTGCGGCAAGCCACGGACCGTCGAGAAGCGCCGGTTCCAGGGCGTCTCTCACGCCCCGGCATGAGTCCACGAGATGGCGGGAGACCGCATCGGCGGCCGACACATGGCTCCGGCGTTTGGAGCCACGTTGTTTGCGTAACCGCGCCAGCATATCGCGGCGAATGCAGCACGAGATCGACAACCGGCCATGATCCGCCGAGACCATGCCACCATAGCCGCCGGGGAAGGCCAGCAGAGGCATCAAATCCGGCGCGAGCGACGACCCGGTGAAATGCGCCTTGAAGCCGAGCAGGTCCGATGGGCGATTGGCCTTTCCGAGCTGGCTGGGCAATGGTCCCGGTTCCCAAGAGCCGTGTGCGGCGACAATCACCGGCGCACGCAACATCGTCGTTTCGTCCCCGGCTTGAATTCGCACCCCTTGCATCTCGCCATCCCGCTCGATAGCGACGGCGCGGCAGGGCTGAAAGATTTCGACACCCGCCGATCGCGCCGCCTGCAAAAGCAGGGAATCGAGAATGTCCCGGCCGAGCGCCCGGCCGAAACCAGCTTTTGCAGGAGGCCCAGCTCCTGCACGTGGCATTGGCGCCTCGACGCAGGTCTCGCCGGAAAACAAGCCGACGCGGCGGATGTCGGGGCCGGCATTGGCACGCCAGGCATCGCCGATCTCCAGCCGGTCGAGAAGCGCAAGATTGCTTGCCGAAATATATTCGCCGCAGACCTTGCGGCGTGGAAATGCGGTCTTTTCCACAATTGCCACGGCCCATCCGCGCCGGGCCAGCGTGAGCGCGACGGAGGTGCCCGCCGGGCCGGCACCGATGACGATCGCGTCATGAGTCGACAATCGCGTCATGAGTCGCTGCCGGTACTGGCGCCGACGAAGATGTGGGAGAAGAGGCCGGCGCGCCGTTCCTCGACCGGTTTGCCGTTGGCCGCAAGCCAGAGGCCGGAAAGCTCGCTGCCGCGAAAGCCGGCACGCACGCTTTGCGCCGCGTCGTTCCGTGTGACGTCGTTGGCGCCGATTGCCGGGAGAAGATGGGTCGCGGCCAGCGCCAGTTTCGCGCGCAACGGCTCTGTCGCCAGCAGCAACGGGGCTTTCGGCCTAATCAGCGAAAACAGATGCATGAGCTGTGCATCATCGAGGTGATGCAGGAACAGATTGACGGTGACGGCGTCGAACCGTACGCCCTCGATCTTTTCTGCCCAGTCGAAGACATCGGCGGTGACGCCTTCGGCCTTCCATCCCAACCTGTCAAAATCACCGCGCAATTGCGCCGTGACGAGGTCGACGCGGTCGAGCATTACCAGTTCGACCCCAGGCCAATGCCTGGCCATGCGCCGCGCCACCGCGAGCATGAAGGAGCCATCGCCGGCGCCGATCTCCAGGATGCGGCGTGGCGATTTTGGCACAAACCTCTTCAGCAACGACGTCATGATCGGCACCTGAAACATCAGCATGTTGATGCGCCGAAGGTCGCGACGCGCGGTCAGCGCTCGCGGATCGTCGGCCGCAAGTCCGTCGAGGATTTCCGGCGCAAGCTGCCGATGCTCCAGGCCGCTCATGACACCGTTCGAAAGAGCATGGTTTCGGCCGTCAGCCCGGGTCCGAACGACATGCCGCAGCCGAGCAAGCCGGGTGGCGCGTTCAACATCTCTTTCATCACGAACATGACGGTCGCCGACGACATGTTCCCATACCGGCGCAACACCTCGCGCGATGGTTCCAGCGCGGTGGGTTCCAGTTTCAAGGCCCTTTCGACGGCGTCGAGAACCGAACGTCCACCCGGGTGCACGGCCCATAGGTCGATCGCCTCGGTCGGCCGGCTGCCGAGGATGGCGGCCTGGTTGTTCCGCAACGCTTTATGAATCGCCGCCGGCACCTGGCCGGAAAGAACCATTTCGAAGCCGTGGTCGCGAATATTCCAGCGCATCAGGTCCCGCCGTTCCCTCGCCACCAGACAGTGAAAGCTATCGAGCTCGATGCCGGCCGGCTCGGCAGTGATGAGCGCAGCCGCGCAGCCGTCGCCCCAAAGGCAGAACGACAGCAGTTTTTCCAGCTCGGTGGTTTCACGCAGATGCATCGTGCAGAGTTCGATATTGACCAGCAGGACCTTGGCCTGCGGCTCGGAGCGGACGATGTGGCGGGCCAGCTTGAGGCCGTTGATCGCCGCATAGCAACCCATGAACCCGATCATCGTGCGTTCCACGCTGTCCGGCAGCCCGCAGCGCGCAACCAGCTCGAGATCGATGCCCGGCGCCGAAAAACCGGTGCAGGTGGTGACGATGAGATGGGTGATGCGGGAAGCGTCGTCGCCAAGCTGCAATCCGTCGATGCCCTTTTGCGCAAGGACAGGTGCGGCATCGTCGAACATCGCCATTCTCGCCGCCGTTCCGGGAAACGCGCCGCGGATAAAGGTCCCGGCCAGGTCGGCGGATGGTCCTTCGGGATCGGGCGCCGGCGCAAAGCAGGAATAGCGGTGCTCGATGCCGGCAAGATCGGCCATGCGTTCGAAGAGTCTCCGGCGATTGGCCGCGAGCATGGAGGCCGCGAAACGCAGGTAGAATTGATGAACCTCGTGCTCCGGCACCGCCGTCGCGATCCGGTTGATATAGGCCTTGACCGGCATATTCTGTCTCCTCGGCGTCTGCACGGTGTAGCGTGCCGCCGGAGGGTCCTTGCTCATCGGCAACCGGAGTGGGCGCCGAGTTTGAGCGCTGTTCGATAAACGTTTCCGAAAACTGATTTCTTCCCGAAGGTTCAGTATGCGCTGTTGGCAGGCAAAACGGTTGGAGCGGGTGGGCGGTTGCGTCGGGCGTCCAAAATCGCCACATCATGTTGACCTTCCATCTACTGGAAGGTCTATTTCCTCCGACAAAGGAGATTTCCGACATGAACATCGGCGTCGCATCCGAAAAATCCGGCCTGCCGGCCAAGACGATCCGCTACTATGAGGATATCGGGCTCTTGCACCCGGCCCGGACAGACAACGGCTATCGCGATTACTCGACGGCAGATATTCACCGGCTGCGCTTCCTGCAGCGCTCGCGAAGCCTGGGGTTTTCGGTCGACGAATGCCGCCAGTTGCTGTCGCTGTACCAGGACAGGGAACGTGACAGCGCCGACGTGAAGGCAATCGCGAAAGCCAAGCTGGTGGAGATCGACAGGAAGATCGCCGAACTGGTCGGATTGCGCGGCTTGCTCCACCATCTGGTCAGTCACTGCCACGGCGACGAGCGGCCGGATTGCCCGATCATCGACGAGCTGGCAGGACAGGGCGCGGCCCAGTGAGGCTCGCAGCAGCTGTAACGGTGCTGTCGCTTGCCTGCGTCTCTGTCGTGCTCGCTGCCGCCCATTCGAGCCGTGATGCGATCATCGAGGCTCGCCAGGCCTCGATGAAGGAAATGGCCGCGGCGGCAAAGGCGATCGCCGGGATGTTCGACGGCAAGCAGGCGTACGACGCCGCGGCCTTCAAGGCGGCGGCCGAGACCATCCGCGCCCGCACTGGCCCTGCCCTGATTGCCGAATTCCCCAGCGCGACATTGGGTGCGCCTTCAGGCGCCAAGCCGGATATCGACCCCGCCCGCGCGGAGTTCGAAGGGCTGGCACGCCACATCGGAACGCTGGCCAGCGCCCTGGCCGCCGACGCCGAGCGGGCACCCCCGCATATCACCGACGACATGAGAATGGCTTCCGGCTTGGCAATGGGCGGTGGCAGCCTGCTTGGCAAGCGACCATCACCCGCGGAAGCCGATCCCAATAAATTGCCGGCGGAGCACCTCCTGCATCTCATCTTGCAGGATTGCTCGAGCTGCCATTCGAAGTTCCGGCAAAAGGTCGAGTGATAGCGTCAGCTCCGCAGCTGCTGATCCGCCATGAAATTGCGCCAGCCGCCGAAATGCGAAATCTCCTCTGCATTGGTGAGGCCGGCACTTTCGACGAGGAAGCCTTTCGGCGAAGTTCCGTCATCGAGCAGAAGCGTGCCGATGCCGAGCGGCGGCGGGATCGCGGCGACGAAGCGGCCGAAGGCTTGCGGCGACAGCCGCCAGACTTCAACCTCGATCGTTGTCCCCTTGCCGTTGCAGCTGCGCTCGAGCCCCGGTCGAGGCACCGACTGGCCGGCGAGCGCGTAAAGCCGGTAGAGCGGCGCCGTTCTCGCAGCCCGGGCGAAAATCGCGCCGAGCTGCTGCAACTGGCCGTTCAGGGCCATCCCCGATAGATGGGCGCCGACCACGGCCAGCTCGATCGTGCCTTCATCCACGTCCACACGAACATCGCCACGCGGCGGCAGCGGCCAGCCTGTAGCGCCCAGAGAAAGGCGGCTTGCCGCATGGATGTCGCGGGCAAGCGACGCCGTCAGGTGGTCCTTGCCCGCCGCGGCAAGCAAGGTGACGCTCATCGGCAGACCGTCGCTGCGTGTTCCGCTCGGCACGGCGATGCCGCACATGTCGAGCAGGTTGACGAAATTGGTGTAGGTGCCGAGCCGGCTGTTGGTGACGATCGGATCAGCCAACACCGCTTCGACCGTGTAGTGCGTCGGCGCGGTCGGCACACAGAATAGGTCGACCGAGGTGATGACCGGCGCAAGCCTGGCCTTGTAGGCCTGCAAGGCATAGAGCCCGTTGAAGGCGTCCGCGGCTGAAAGTTTTCGCCCGCCGCCGATGATCTGCCGCGTCACCGGATGCATGGCGGCCTCGTTGGCATCCATGAAGTCCCTGATCGCGGCGTAACGCTCGGCTACCCAGGCGCCTTCATAAAGCAGGTTGGCCGTGGCGTAGAAATCGCCGAACGGGATTTCGACCACGCGGCAGCCCAGCTTCTCCAGCGAGGCAAGGGCGGCCTCGAAACCCGCCTGCATCGCCTCGTCGCCGAAGAACGTCCAGTCGGCCCTGGCCGGCACGCCAACCGTCAGCACCGGCGGGCACGCGGTAAGCGGTTGGATGCCGAGGTAACGCGAATAGGGATCGGCATCGTCGTTTGCCGCCGCGACCTCGAACACTTGATAGGCGTCATCGACGGTGAGCGCGAAGACCGAGACGCAATCGAGTGTCCGGCAGGCCGGCACGACGCCGGCGGCTGATAGCGCGCCGACGCTCGGCTTCAGCCCGACGATGTTGTTGAGGCCGGCGGGTATGCGCCCCGAACCGGCGGTGTCGGTGCCGAGCGCGAACGAGACGATGCCACGCGCGGTTGCGACGGCCGAGCCGCATGAAGAGCCGCCCGGCACAAGTTTCGGGTCGATCGCATTCCTCGGGATCGGATAGGGCGTGCGCACACCGACCAGGCCGGTGGCGAACTGGTCGAGATTGGTCTTGCCGACGACCAGTGCGCCGGCGGCCTTGAGCCGCGCGACGACGGTGGCGTCTTTCGCCGGCAAATAGGCATATTCCGCGCAGCCGGCCGTCGTCGGCATGGCGGCAACATCGATGTTGTCCTTGACCGCGAACGGCACGCCCCACAGCGGCTTTGCCACGGGATCGAACGGGCCGAGCTTTTCCGCCTCGGCAAGCATCTCCGCTCTGCTCGCCAGATGGATGAAGATGCCCGGGTCATCGGACGCTGCGAGCCGCGCATCGACCGCATCGATCATCTCGCCGATGCCGATGCCGGCCTGATAGGCAGCGTGCAAGCTCGCTATATCGAAGTGGATGTCGCTCATTTGGCCTCGCCCAGAATGACTACCGGCAGGTTCCACTGGATGAGCACGACGCAGCCATCCTTCGTCCACACCGAATGCTCGGTTCCGACTAGGTTCAGGATCACGCTGCCCGCGGCATAATCGCCGTTCTCGTCGCTCTGCGTGCCTTCCAGCACGATGATCGATTCCAGCCCGGCATGGCGATGACGCGGCACGCTGGCGCCGGCCCGGTAGTTCAGGATCGCGACCGACGGGTCCATCGGTCCACCCTTGAGCAGCCAATGCGCTGTAATGCCTTCGCGAAAAGGCTCGAATGTCAGATCACGCCAGCCCCCTTGGATGAGAGCCTGGTATGCAATGTTAGGCATTGGCAATCCCCTCGAGCACCTGGTCTGTCGTCGCCGTCCAGCCGACGATGGCGCCCTGAGCCCTGATCATGGCCAGGGCAGCCGCCTTGAACTCGGGGAAGTAGCTCTCAGTGGCATCCTCCGCCAGCAGGCATTCATAGCCGCGGTCGTTGGCCTCGCGCATCGTCGTCTGCACGCAGACCTCCGTCGTCACTCCGGCAAAGACCAGTTGCTGTGCGCCGAGCCGCTTCAGGTCGTCGCCGAAGCTGGTGGCATAGAACGCGCCCTTGCCCGGCTTTTCGATGACGATCTCGCCGGGCAATGGGGCAAGTTCATCGAGGATCGCCGTTCCCGGCTCGCCGGCGATCAGCACGCGACCCATTGGACCGACATCGCCGATCCGGATCGACGGATTGCCGCGATTGCGCTTGGCCGGCGGCAGATCCGAAAGATCTGCCTTGTGGCACTCCATCGTGTGGATCACCGGCAGGCCGGCCGCGCGAAATCCGTCGATCAGCCTTTTCACTGTCGGCACGATAGCCGTGACCCGGCTGACGTCGTTGCCGAGGCTGGCGCCGAAGCCGCCGGGTTCGGCGAAATCACGCTGCATGTCGATGACGACCAGCGCCATCGCCTCAGGCCTGAAGGCAAACGGAAACGGCAGCGCCTCGATCTCCGTCATCAGTGATGTCCCGCCATGTGCTCGCCGATCGTCTGCACGCTCGCCTGCGCGATCGGCGTCTCGTAGACCAGCGCGCCGTCGGACATAACAAAGATACGGTCGGAGAGCTCGAGCAGCTCATCGAGGTCCTCCGACATCAAAAGCACCGCCGCCCCGGCATTGCGTGCCTTCATGATGCGGGCGCGGATTTCGGCGACGGCGGAGAAGTCGAGGCCGAAGCAGGGGTTCGACACGATGAGAAGATCGACTTCGCCGGTCAGTTCGCGGGCGAGCACCGCGCGCTGCACATTGCCGCCCGAGAGCGACGAAATCGGCGAAGCGAGCGAGGCCGTCTTGACCTTGAACTGTTCGACCAGACGGGCCGCGTAGTCCCTGATTGCGCTCATCCTGATCCAGTTGACCGGCTTGCCGGCCTCGTTGAGGTCGAAGGTGCGGAAGGCCATGTTTTCCGCCACCGTCATCTTCGGTGCGCAGGCATTGCGCAACGGCTCCTCCGGAATGAAGCGGACATTGAGCGTGCGCGCCTCGCTGCGGCTGGCGCCATAGGGCGAGCCTTTCACCAGAACGTCGCCGCCATTGCGCGCCCGCTGTCCGGCAAGGACTTCGAGAAACTCCTTCTGGCCGTTGCCGGAGATGCCGGCGACGCCGACGATCTCACCGGACTTCACATCGAGCTCGCCGATGTCGATGGTTTTCAAGCCGGTGCGGTCGGGTGCCTTCAGCGACTTTACCGTCAGCACCTGCCTGGCGCCGGCCGGCACCGGAGCGCGGCTGTCGAGTGCTGCAATCGGCTGGTCACCGATCATCATCGCCGCCATCTGCTTGTGCGAAAGCTCCGAGACTTTGCCGGTTCCGGTCAGCCTGCCCTTGCGCAGCACAGTGATATCGTCGGCAAAGGCCGTCACCTCGTGGAATTTATGCGAGATCATCAGCACGGTAAGGTCGCCGGTCCTGGTCATGTCGCGCACCAGGCCAAGCACTTCCTGCGCCTCGCCGGGAGTGAGCACCGAAGTCGGCTCGTCGAGCACCAGGAAACTGCGGCCGAGATAGAGCTGCTTGATGATTTCGAGCTTCTGCTTCTCGCCGGCGGCAAGTTCGGCAACCTTGACGTCGAGCGGCAGCTTGAACGGCATGCGCTGCATAAATTGCGCAAGCGCGGCGCGCTCCTTGCGCCAGTCGATGACGCCGGGCACCTTCTCGCGCGAAATGACCAGGTTCTCCGCACCGGTCAGCGACGGGACGAGCGTGAAATGCTGGTAGACCATGCCGAGCCCGAGCGCCGAGGCGTCCTTGGGGCTGGCGATCGCGACCTCACGGCCATCGACCAGCATGTCGCCGGCGGTCGGATGGTAAAAACCCATCATGCATTTGACCAGCGTCGACTTGCCGGCGCCGTTTTCGCCGAGCAGCGCATGGAATGATCCCGCCGGCACCTTGATCGAGACGTCGTCCAGCGCGGTGAAGGCGCCGAAGCGCATGGTCATGCCGATGGTCTCGACGCCGACAGCTTTCTTGCCGATGCTTCCGCTCAAGGTCGTGTCCTTACGGCAGTTGCGCGACGAAGGACGCCGAGTTCGATACCGCGCCGAACACCCCGCCCTGCATCTTGATCATCTTGATTGCAGCGAGATGGTTGCCGTAGTCGGTCGCGCCGCAGCAATCCTCCAGCATCACGCATTCGAAGCCGCGATCATTGGCCTCGCGCATCGTCGTGTGGACGCAGACATCGGTGGTGATGCCGGTCAGCACGATGTTTTCGATACCACGCTGGTGCAGGATCAGCTCCAGATCGGTGGCGCAGAACGATCCCTTGCCCGGCTTGTCGATGATCGGTTCGCCCGCCGCCGGATAGAGGTCGGGGATGATGTCCCAGCCGGCTTCGCCGCGCACCAGGATGCGCCCGCAAGGTCCGGGGTCGCCGATGCCGGCGTTGATGCGGCGCGAACGCCAGCGCTTGTTGGCCGGCAGGTCGGCGAGATCGGGCCGGTGGCCCTCGCGCGTGTGGATGATGGTGTAGCCCTTGGCCCGCATGGCTGCGAGCACCGACTTGATCGGCTCGATCGGCGCCCGTACCAGCGAAAGATCGTAGCCCATATGATCGACATAGCCGCCCGGCCCGCAGAAATCGGTCTGCATGTCGATGATGATCAGCGCCGTATTGTCCGGCCGCAGCTCGCCATTATAGGGCCATGGATAAGGGTCGGCGTCGATGTAGCGCTGGGTGATCTCGGCTCTGGCGTTCATCGGAAAAACTCCAGTCATTTGGTGATCGACAACTCGCCCGGCGCGCCGGCAAGCGTGCGGCTCGGCGACGAGGTGGCGATCATGATGATGAGCGTGAGGATGTAAGGCGCGGCGTAGAAGAGATAGTAGCCTTGCGTCACCCCGACCGATTGCAGTGCCGGGCCTAGCGCGCCGGCACCGCCGAACAACAGTGCCGCGGCAAAGCAGCCGAGCGGGTTCCAGCGCGCGAAGATGACCAGCGCCACCGCCATCAGGCCCTGCCCCGACGAGATGCGTTCGGTCCAGCTGCCGGGGTAATAAAGCGACAGATAGGCGCCGCCGATGCCGGCGAGCGCGCCGCCGACACCTGTCGCAAGCAGGCGCACGGTGTTCGGATTGAGGCCTATGGCGCGCGCCGCATCGGAGCTGTCGCCGACGACGCGCACGATCAGCCCGGCGCGGGTGTTGCGGAAAGCCCACCACAGGAACACGGCAAGTGCAGCACCGATGAGGAACAGCACATTGACGTTGAGCGCTGCCTGCACCTGCGGAATGTTCGACCAGCCACCGAAGGCGATGGCCGGCAGGTCTGGCGCCGAGGGCTGGATGAACGCCTTGCCGAAGAAGAAGGCGAGACCCGAGCCGAACAGCATCAGCGCAATGCCGATGGCGATGTCGTTCACCCCGCGGAATTTGCAGATCCAGCCATGGAACAGGCCGAAGCAAAGACCGGCACCGGCGGCGGCCACCAGGCCGAGCCATGGCGAGCCGGTCATCACCGCGACGGCGTAGGCGGTCATGGCACCGAAGACCAGCGTGCCTTCGAGGCCGAGATTGATGCGGCCGGAGCGCTCGGTGATGGCTTCGCCGAGCGAGACGAAGATGAAGGGCGTCGAAACGCGGATGGCGCCGCCGAGTATGGCAAGCGGCACGCCCCACAGGCCGATCTCGGTCGCGTCCATCAGCAGCCCCTCTTCCACAGATCGGGATTGAAGACCTTGAAGCGGCCATAAAAGGTTTCGCTGAACAGGATGACGACGAACAGCATGCCTTGCAGCACCAGCACGGTGGCGTCGGGCAGGTCCATGCGGCGCTGGATCAGCCCGCCGGAGGCGCCGATGCCGCCGAGCAGGAAAGCGACCGGGATGATGGCAAGCGGATTGTGGCGGGCAAGGAAGGCGACGAGGATGCCGGTATAGCCGTAGCCGGCGGCGAGCGAGGCGTTGGCGCTGCCTTGCACGGCGCCGACCTCCAGCATGCCGGCCAGCCCGGCAAAGCCGCCGGCCAGCCCGGTGAAGCCGACGATCAGCGGCCCGACGGCAAGCCCTTGCACCTGGGCCGCCCTGACATTGCCGCCGGCGATGCGGGCGGCAAACCCCCAGCGCGTCTTTTCGATCAGCAGCCAGGACAGGACGCAGGCGAGAATACCGACGACGAGGCCCCAGTGCACGTCCATGCCTGGAATGTTCCCGATGCGGTAGGCATCCGCCAGCGGCTCGGTCGAGGGTTTGTTGAGTGAGGCCGGATCGCGCAGCGGCCCTTCGACAAGATGGTTCATCAGCGCGATGGCGATATAGGCCATCAGCAGGCTGGAGATGGTTTCATTGACGGCGCGGTAGTGGCGG
>NZ_SUEG01000042.1:0-6913 GCF_005063415.1 Mesorhizobium sp. | reverse complement strand
GAATGGCGCGCCGGCTTTTCTGGTCATCCTGCTGATGGGCGCGGCGGCGGCAACGCCGCCCAGCACGATCGCGCCTTCGCCGCCGATCACGACGAGCCCGAGCCGTGCCGGCAGCGCCACGCAGAGCGCTGCCAGTAAAAGCGGTGCTGCCCGCGAGAGCGAGTTCTGGATCGAGAACCACGAGCCGAAGCCACCGCGCCACATCGTCTCGTAGAGTTGCACCGGCGATTTGCCGACCAGCGCGATGAACACGCTGAACAGCGCCATGCCGACGATCAGCGCCGCGAGCGGTATGACGAAGGCTTCCGCGCGCCGCGCCGCCCATTCGAGCGCCGCCGGATAATTCCTGGCGCCAAACAGCGCCGGTGCGCCCGCAGTGCTGATCGTGTCTGCCATGGCCCCGTCTCCGATCCGGTTCAGGCGGTCGAACCGACGACTCCCTCGACCAGGTAGTCCATGCTTTCGAGCTCGAGCGCGGTCTCGACGAAGGCCTGGCCTTCGGTCGCGACGACGACGCCCTTGTTGCTCTTCAGCGGACCCTTGATGACGGAAAATCCGCCTTTCATCATTTCGGCCAGCGTGCCGTCGAACTGCTTGCGGGCGGCGTCGCTGACAGCGGGGCCGAGCGGGCTCATCTTGACGAAGCCGTCGGCCAGGCCACCGCGCGTGAAATTGGGCAGCGGCGTGCCGGCCACCAGATCGTCGACGAACATCTTGTAGACCTTGGCCCAGTTCCATTCCGCGCCGGTCAGGTATTTTTCCGGCGCCAGCGGGCTCTGGTTGGCATGATAGCCGCAGACGAAGGCGCCACGCCCGGCCGCCGTCTCGACCACCACCTTGGGGCTGTCGACATGACAGGTGATGACGTCGGCACCCTGGTCGACCAGCGCATTGGTGGCCTCGGCCTCCTTGACCGCCAGCGACCACTCGCCGGTGAAGATCACCTGGCAGGTGATGGTCGGGTCGACCGAGCGCGCGCCGAGCAGGAAGGAATTGATGTTGAGCAGCACCTGCGGGATCGGCTTTGCCGCGACGAAGCCGAGCTTCTTGGTTTTGCTGGTGTGACCGGCGACGACGCCGTTCAGATACTGGCCCATGCCGATATAGCCGAAATAGGAACCGGCATTCATCGGATGCTTGTCCTTGTTCCACATGCCGCCGCAATGGCGGAACTGCACGTCGGGGAATTTCGCGCACATGGCGAGCATGTGCGGATCGAAATAGCCGAACGAGGTCGGGAAGATCAGCGACGCACCGTCGAGATTGATCATCGATTCCATCGTCTTCTGCACGTCGACCGTCTCCGGCACGTTCTCCTCTTCGACGACGGAAATGCCTTCGATCCCCTTCAGCGTGGCGGCGCCTTCGGCATGCGCCTGGTTGTAGCCGTAATCGTCCTTTGGCCCGACATAGATGAAGCCGACGGTGGCCGTCGCGGCGAAGGCCCTGCTGATCGGAAACGATGCGGACGCAAGGCCGAGCGCCGCTCCGGCGGCGGAGGTCTTGAGCAGGTCGCGGCGGCTAAGCATGAATCTCTCGGACATTGAATGCTCCCTCTCTGGGGCCTTTGGGGCCGGTTAACACCTCAATGAAAGAAGTGTATGCAATCAATGTGCCAGTTTCGGAAATGGAATTTATTCAGCAATATCAATGAGCATGCCGATGTGAACTGCACAAAGCCGGAGCAATTGCATACACTTTTTGCCTCCAAAATCGCCAATTTGACATGAAGGCTAAAACATAGGCATACAGAGCTGCGGAGGAATCGAGGCCGGTGAGTGGCTCTCGGCTCTAGCGAAAAGACTGGACGGAGGAGACGTGTCGGGAAAGCGCAATTTGATCAGGTCGGGCACGACCGTCGATCAGATGGTGAGGGCGATCAGCGACCGGATCGTCACCGGCTTCCTGCGTCCCGGCGAAAAGCTCGACGAGGCCTCGCTCGCCGCCCGCTTCGACGTCTCACGCACGCCGATCAGGGAAGCGCTCAGCCGGCTCAGCGCCATGGGACTGGTCGAAAGGCGGCCGAACCGCGGCGCCACCGTCGCCGTGGTGACGCAGGAGCACCTCGCCTCGATGTTCGAGAGCATGGCCGAGCTCGAAGCGATCTGCTCGCGCTTCTCGGCCGAGCGCATGACGGCCGGCGAACGCCGCACGCTGGAGGCCGAGCATCAGGCCTCGGCGCGCTTTGTCCAACTCGGTGCCGAAGAAGAGTATGAGCTTTTCAACACCGAGTTCCACACCCGGCTCTATCGCGGCGCCCACAGCAAGCACATTTATGAACTGACCGTCATGACCCGCGGCCGCCTGGCGCCGTTTCGGCGCGCGCAATTCATGCTGCCCGGCCGGCTGGCCCAGTCCTGGCAGGAGCATGACGCCATCGTTACTGCAATCATGCGCGGCGACAGTGCGGCTGCCGGAACAGCCGCCAAGGATCATGTCTCGATCGTCAGCGAGGCGAGCGCCGTCTTTGCCATCGGCGACCGCCCCAAAGGCAAAGCCGAGCCGTTTCCGACATCGGCCTCCTAGCCCTTAAGAGACCAGACCGCCACCACGGCAGCACAGTCGCCGGCCTTGACCAACCCCGGAAAGTGCCGCGCCGCCAACAGACCGGACATCCTCGCCCTGATCTCCTGAGGAGCGCCGCCGGTGCGGCCGATGGAGTGGATGCGCGCCAGCACCTGGTTTTCTGCCACCGGCTCGCCGAGATCGATCATGGTTTCGATCATCCCGTCATCCTCGGCGAACGAGAAGCAATCGCCCGACGGCATGTCGAGCCAGCGGGTCGGCTGCATCGCGACGGCGCCGGCGACGATGCCGGCATGGCGCAAGACGTTGAGCACGCCGCGACGCGCGATGCGCACGGTTTCCGCGCGCGAAGTCCCGCCGCCGCCAAGCTCGGTGGTGATGAACAGCTTGCCCATCTCCTCGGCGGCAGTGTCGAACATGCCGACCGCATCGATCTCCAGCATCTTCATCGACCAGGGTGCGGAGAACGCTTCCACGGCAGCGAACCCTTTCGCTTCCAGCACCTTGTCGGGCCGGATATGGGCAGCGCAGAACGGCACGAAGTCGAGCGTCTTGCCGCCGGAATGGAAATCGAGCGCAATGTCTGTACGGGGCAGAAGCTCGCGCTGGAAATAATCGGCGATCTTTTCGGTCACCGTGCCGTCGGGCCGGCCGGGAAAGCTGCGGTTGAGATTGCCCTTGTCGATGGGCGAGGTGCGCGTGCCGGCGCGGAACGCCGGATAGTTCATCGCCGGCACGATGATGACCGTACCGCTGACGTCTTTCGGGCCGAGCGTACGGGCGAGCTCATAAAGCGCCAGCGGCCCCTCATATTCGTCGCCATGATTGCCGCCGGTGAGCAACGCGCTCGGCCCGTTGCCGTTGCGGATGACGCAGATCGGGATCATCACCGATCCCCAGGCGGAATCGTCACGGCTGTAAGGCAGGCGCAGGAAACCGTGCTGCACGCCGTCGCGCTCGAAATGGACGGTCGGCGTGATCGGTGATGGGCGAAGGCTGGACATCGGGCTCAACTCTTTACCACCAGCTTGCGTGGCACATTGGCCAGGCACTCGACGCCCGTCTCGGTGATCAGGATGGATTCGGTGATTTCCAAGCCCATCGTCTCCAGCCACAGGCCGGTCATAAAATGGAAGGTCATGCCGGGCTTCAGTTGGGTGCGGTCGCCTGGGCGCAGGCTCATCGTGCGTTCGCCCCAGTCCGGCGGATAGCTAAGCCCGATCGGGTAGCCGGTGCGGTTGTCCTTGACGATGCCGTATCTCTTCAGCACCGCGAAGAAGGCATTAGCGATGTCCTCGCACGTGTTGCCGGGCTTGGCCGCGGCAAGTCCCGCCTCCATGCCTTCCAGCGTCGCCTTTTCGGCGTCGAGGAACTCCTGCGTCGGTCTGCCGAGGAACACGGTCCGGGAAAGCGGGCAGTGATAGCGGTTGTAGCAGCCGGCAATCTCGAAGAAGGTGCCCTCGCCCGATTTCATCGGCCGATCGTCCCAGGTCAGATGCGGCGCCGATGCGTCGGCGCCCGACGGCAGCAGCGGCACGATCGCCGGATAGTCGCCGCCGATGCCGTCGACGCCGCGCGTGCCGGCATCGTAGATCTCGGCGACCAGGTCGCATTTGCGCATGCCGACTTCGATCTTGTCGACGATGCGCTGGTGCATTGCCTCGACGATGCGGGCGGCTTTGCGCATGGAATCGATTTCGGTCGGGCTCTTCACCGCGCGCTGCCAGTTGACGAGTGCGGTGGCATCGACGAAGCGGGCATTGGGCAGATGCTTCTGCAGCGATGCGAATGCAGCGGCCGAGAACCAGTAATTGTCCATCTCGACGCCGATGCTGAGCTTGTCCCAGCCGCGATCGGAGAGCACGCTGGACAGAAAATCCATCGGGTGGCGCTCGGTCGACTGCACATAGTGGTCGGCATAGCCGACGATGTTGTCGTGCGCGAGATAGGCGGTGCGCTTGGCACCGTTGGCGTCCTGGCCGCGACCGTACCACACCGGCTCGCCCGACGGCGGCACGATGACGGCCTGGTGCACATAGAACGACCAACCGTCATAGCCGGTCAGCCAGGCCATGTTGGACGGATCGCTGACAACAAGCAGATCGACGCCCTTGGCCTCCATCGCCTTCCGCGTCTTGGCGAGGCGCTCCGCATATTCGCCGCGCGAGAATTTCAAATTAGGCTGCATTGTTCTTGGTCCTCGTTTGTTGGGCCTTGCGGCCGGTATCAGCTTTCGAAAATCGTACCGGTCTTGGCTGCACGGGCACGGTCGCGGGCGAGCGTGGCGATGGCCGTGTCCTGCACGCCGGTGCCCGTCAGGTCGGCAATGGTGATGTCGCTGTCCGAGCGCCGGCCATGCCTTTCGCCGGCGATGATGTGGCCAAGCTCGGTGATCTCGGCATCGGCCGCCATCACGCCCGCCGCGATGGCATGGTGCAGTTCGCCCAATCGTCGCGTCTGCTTGGCGCTATCGGCGACGTAGAGGTCGGCCATGCGCAGGATCGCCGGCGCGATCTCGTTCTTGTGCTCGGCATCCGAGCCCATCGCGGTGATGTGCTGGCCGGCGGAGACGAAGCCGGCCTTGATCAGCGGCTCGGTCGACGGTGTCGTGGTGACGATTATGTCGGCATCGGCGGCTGCCTTTGCCGCGTCTGGCTCGGCGTGAACGGCGATGCCCAGTCTTTCGGACAATGCGTCCGCCGCGGCTTCGGCCTTGGCGGCATCCCTTGCCCAGATGCGAGCGTCGGTGATCGGCCGCACCAGCATCAGCGCCTCGAGCTGCAGTCCGGCCTGAACACCGGCACCGAAGATCGCGGCAACGGAGGAGTCCGCCCGCGACAGATGTTTGGCGGCGACCGCGCCGGCGGCGGCCGTGCGGATGTCGGTGAGATAGCCATTGTCGAGCAGCAGCGCCTCGACCAGACCGGTTTTCGAAGACAGCAGCACCATCATGCCGTTGACACTGGGCAGGCCGAGTTTCGGATTGTCGAAAAAGCCGGGACTGATCTTGATCGCAAAACCGTCGATACCCGGCACATAGGCGGTCTTGACGTCGACCTCGCCGCGATGCTCTGGGATATCGAGCCGTAGGATTGGCGGCATTGCCACCGGCAAGGTAGCGAGCGCCCGGAACGCGTTCTCGACGCAGGCGACGGCATCGAGATCGAGCTTCACGATCTTGCGCAATTCACTTTCGGTGAGGATCGTCATCCGGCTCATGCTGCGCTCTCCGCAATTGCTTCGCCGCAGATGATCTTGCGGTGCAGTGTCATTTCGATGTTGCGACCGGACAGAACGAGCACCGTCGGGCCATTCGCTTTGACCTTGCCGGCAAGCACGGCCGCGATGCCGACCGCGCCGGCGCCTTCCACGATCTCGCGCTCCTGCTCATAGGCATGGCGGATGCCGGTGGCGATCTCGTCCTCGCTGAGCAGGATCACATCGTCGAGCAGGTCGCGGCACATGGAAAAGGTCAGCCGGTTGTCAAGGCCGATGCCGCCGCCAAGCGAGTCGGCCAGCGTCGGCAGTTCCTCGACCAGCACCGGGTGCCCGGCATCAAGGCTTGCCTTCATCGCGGCACCGCGCGCCATCGAAACGCCCACCACCTTCGTCGCCGGGCTGACGCCCTTGACGGCAGCGGCGACGCCAGCCGCCAGCCCGCCGCCGGAAAGCGGCACCAGCACAAGGGCGGCATCAGGAACCTGTTCGATGATCTCCAGCCCGAGCGTGCCTTGCCCGGCGACGATGGCGGGATGGTCGAAAGGCGGCAGCATGATCAGCCCGTTTTCGGCGACCAGCCGCTCGACCTCCTGCTGCGCATCGTCCTGGCTGTTGCCGACGATGCGGATCTCGGCGCCGAGCCGGCGGATTTCGTCGAGCTTGTTCTGCGGCACCAGCCGCGACATGCAGATCGTCGCGTGGATGCCTTGCAGTCGAGCAGCATAGGCAAGCGCCCGGCCGTGGTTGCCGGTCGAGGCAGCGACGACGCCACGCGCCCTCTCCTCTTCTGTCAGCGAAGCGATAGCGTTCGAGGCACCACGCAACTTGAAGGCGCCGGTGGTCTGCCGATGTTCGAGCTTGAGATAAACAGGAGCGTCCAAGTGCTGGGAAAGACTCCGGGACGTGACGGTCGGCGTGCGCTCGACCTTGCCTGCGATGCGCTCGCGCGCGGCGTGGATGTCGGAGAGGCTCACCTTGGAAGCGGTCATGGCTCATCAATCAGTTCAGCGGCAGCGTCATCAGACGGCCGAATTCAGGGCGCGACATCTCATCTCCGCAGAGCCGCAGGCAATTCCAGGCCGTCGCCTGGTTGCTGGTGACGACGGGGCGGCCGATAGCCTCTTCCATGCCGACAACTGCCGCCGCCGACCGCAGCGCCGTACAGGAC
>NZ_SUEG01000428.1 GCF_005063415.1 Mesorhizobium sp. | reverse complement strand
TAGTGCTGGTTGGGCGGCAGTCGGCCGCTGCCATGCACCAGCTTTTCCAACAGGGCCGTCGAATAGTGCTCGCTGGTGTAGACGATAGGACTTCCGGGCGTGTTCCATCGCCCTGGCGCGATTGTCGAGCCGGTCGCGTCGAAGATCGGGTAGGTGCCGGCCGGATCGCCGATGCGAAAGGACGATAGCGTGCGATCGAGAGTCTGCGCCGTCACGCAGCACTGCCGTA
>NZ_SUEG01000427.1 GCF_005063415.1 Mesorhizobium sp. | reverse complement strand
CATCGCTGCCTGCAGCGCCACGGCATCAGCCGCCTGCCGGACGTAGAAGGCGACAAGCCGGCGAAGAAGAAGTTCAAGAGCTATCCGATCGGCTACTTCCACATCGACGTCGCCGAGGTGCGCACAGAACAGGGCAAGCTGCACATGTTCGTCGCTATCGACCGCACCTCGAAATTCGCCTTCGTCGAACTGCATGAGAAGGCCACCACCGCCATATCGAGAGACTTCC
>NZ_SUEG01000426.1 GCF_005063415.1 Mesorhizobium sp. | reverse complement strand
TCGGCGGCGAACTCGATTATCTCGACGAAGGCACGCTGGCTGCGGCGCTGCGCTCGCGGACGGCGTTTTGAGGCGAGTTGCGGGGAGGGTGTGAATGATGACCGCAAACTTGGCGTACAAACCTCTCAGATTGGCGTTGCTTTCCCTGTTTGCAGGCCTTGCCGCCTTCCTCCTCGCCACCCCCGCCTCCGCCACCAAGATCGACGACCAGTTCCGTGCCTGGCTTGGCA
>NZ_SUEG01000425.1 GCF_005063415.1 Mesorhizobium sp. | reverse complement strand
CCGCGCGGGTCGCGTTGAGGGCGTCATCGACGCGGTCCTTCTTTTCCTTGACTTCCACTTCGGTCGCACCGCCGACGCGGATGACGGCAACGCCGCCCGCCAGCTTGGCGAGACGTTCCTGCAGCTTCTCCTTGTCATAGTCCGAGGTGGTCTCCTCGATCTGCTGCTTGATCTGGGCGACGCGGCCCTGGATCTCGGCCTTCTTGCCGGCGCCGTCGACGATGGTGGTGTTCT
>NZ_SUEG01000424.1 GCF_005063415.1 Mesorhizobium sp. | reverse complement strand
GTGCAGATTGCGGCCGGCATGGCGGCAAGCGCCGCCGCGTCGGCCAGCCGCCAGGGCGGGCAGGTCTGGCTATGGGCAAGCGTCGGCGACGATGCCGTCGGCCACGATGTCATCGGCCAGATGGAGGCGGAGCGGGTCGACTGTTCGCTGGTGCGCAGGGTTGAAGGTGGCCGCTCGGCGATTGCCACGATCCTGGTCGATGCCGCCGGCGAGCGTATGATCGTGCCCTTCTACGA
>NZ_SUEG01000423.1 GCF_005063415.1 Mesorhizobium sp. | reverse complement strand
GGCCGCGGGTGGTCCCCAGGACGCGAACGGCGACATAGCCAGCAAACGATATCGACGCCATCAGTACCGTCAGGAACCAGACCTCCCACGGATTGAAACCGCCCCACGGGTCCAGCGTCCGGTCTGGGAGCAAGGGCAGGATGATCGCGCTCATCACAGCCAGGATCAGAGCGGAACGAAGCTCGATCCAGCTCAGCCGCTTCAGGAGGCCGTGCAGTATTTCGCGACTGGCAAGGAC
>NZ_SUEG01000422.1 GCF_005063415.1 Mesorhizobium sp. | reverse complement strand
GACTCGCGGAAAATGGCGCAAACTCAAAGAAAACTCAGCCCGCGCGCTGCGGGCGGAGCGTGTGAACCGGGTTGCGCCAATCGATCCCGTCGAGCATGTAGGCGAGCTGCGCCGGCGATATGGAAACCGTGCCGTCCGCCGGCGCCGGCCATAGAAACCGGCCCTTCTCGAGCCGTTTCGCATACAGCGACATGCCGAGCCCATCATGCCAGATAATCTTGATCAGATTGCCGCTGCG
>NZ_SUEG01000421.1 GCF_005063415.1 Mesorhizobium sp. | reverse complement strand
CCTCCGATGGGCATGGTGCTGGCGCTGACGCGCAAGCGCCCGGAAAAGCGCAAGCAGCTGGGCTTCATGCCGTCGCCGCGTGCGATGCCGGCGGAGTGAGATGGCGAAGGGGGTTATCCTTCTGGCGGCAGGCGGAACGGGCGGACATCTGTTCCCGGCCGAGGCGCTGGCACATGAGCTCAAGGCGCGCGGCTGGGCGGTACATCTGGCCACCGACGACCGCGCCGAGCGCTTTGCCG
>NZ_SUEG01000420.1 GCF_005063415.1 Mesorhizobium sp. | reverse complement strand
CGACGAGCTGCGGCTGACCGGCACCAAGATCGGCTGTGATGCGGGCGATTGCGGCGCCTGCACGGTGCTGGTCGACGGCGAGCCGGTCTGCGCCTGCCTGGTGCCCGCGGCTTCCGCCTCCGGCACCGTGGTGACGACCGTCGAAGGTCTCGGCAATGGCCGGCTGTCGGCGCTGCAGGCTTCGTTTCTCAGCCATGGCGCAGCACAGTGCGGCGCCTGCACGCCCGGCCTGCTGGTCGC
>NZ_SUEG01000419.1 GCF_005063415.1 Mesorhizobium sp. | reverse complement strand
GCGGCGTGTTACCTCGCAGCGGGCACAGTGTATTTACCTGCGAAGACCTCTTCTCCGAGATACACCCCGCCGAAAGGGACCGGTCCGGTCTGCCTTTACGGAGACGACATGGGCGGCAGGCCCAGCCCGGCACAGAGAATGCGATCCGCTAGCGGCACCGCCCGGCCCAGCAAGCTAAGAACCGCTGGCGGGTCTGAGTGGGGCGATCAATCGTCTTCAGCAAAGTCCGTCAATTTCCAGC
>NZ_SUEG01000041.1:29515-39628 GCF_005063415.1 Mesorhizobium sp. | reverse complement strand
AACCCACTGTGGCACTCAGATGCCGGGAGCGGGAGCCATCCACCTCATCTGCTTTCGGGCAACAGCAAAGCTTATCTCTACGGCCAACGTAGGCGCAAAGCTGTCATTCGCGTCGTGGAAGACGTACGTCGGCTTCGGGTCAGACTTTCCGTTCCCCACCGGTCTTTGCAGCACCGAGCCAGATCCAAATGAATGGTTTCAATCGGACCGGTGCAGGGCGGCTTATCGGCCGCCCTTTTTGTTGGGGCCATAATGGGCCCAAAAAGGTTTTGGGCCGAGGCCACTTTTTCGCAATAAAATCAAATACTTTGGTGGGCCCGGAGGGACTCGAACCCCCAACCAAGCGGTTATGAGCCGCCGGCTCTAACCATTGAGCTACAGGCCCCACGGCGCTGGATTAGTGTTTTTCCCTGAACCGCACAAGGCTTTCCCTGGGCTTTCCGAGCAGACGTTCCAAGGGGCTGGCAGAGATCGCCCAAATCAGCCCATATTGATAACCTATTGCACGTCGCCCATTGGACGCCGCCCACTCGGCTGTCTTGGGATCGCAGATCGAGGAGATTTTATGACCAGACGTATTCTGCCCCTGGCGATTGCCGCCGCAATCGCATTTCCGGCGATCGCGGCCGCCGCCGATTCGCCACCGCCGCCGCGTATCGTCGTCACCGGTGAAGGCGAGGCGGCGATAGCACCCGATCTGGCTCTGCTGACGCTCAGCGTCATGCGCGAAGCCAAGACGGCACGTGCAGCGCTCGATGCCAATAACGACGCCATGGCCGCAGTGATCGCTGCAATGAAATCGTCCGGCATCAAGGAGCGCGACCTGCAGACCGCGGGCATCCAGATTAACCCACGCTATAACTACACCAACAAGCCCGACGGCAGCCAGGAGGCCGAGCTTGTCGCCTACCAGGTGACCAACACGCTGTCGGTGCGCATCCGCGACATCGACAAGACCGGCGACATTCTCGACAAGGCGGTGTCGCTCGGCGTCAACCAGGGCGGCGGCATCTCCTTCTCCAACGACGATCCGGCGGCAGCCGTCACCGAGGCGCGCAAGAAGGCCGTCGCCAATGCCATGGCCAAGGCCAAGACGCTGGCCGACGCGGCCGGCGTCGGCATCGGCCGGGTCCTGGAGATCACCGACCAGAATTTCGCACCACCGCCGATGCCGATCAACGCCAAGGCATTCGATGCCGCCGGTGCGTCAGTCCCGGTGCAAGCCGGCGAAAATTCCTATACCGCACAGGTGACGGTGACTTTCGAATTGAAATGATCATCGCTTGCAGCATGAAAAACCCCGGAGGATCGATCCTCCGGGGTTTTTTTGAGCCACGCTTTCCGTCCTGGCGGAAAGGGCTCCGCTACTCTACCGGCTGCAAGTCAGCCGGCCGCAGGGCCGAAGACCTTAGCGATAGATGATCGGACAGCCGCGCTCGTTGGCGAATACGATCACGACGCGGTCGCCATACTGGCGGCCGGCGACCTTGACGGTGCGGCGGTTGATGTCGATGATGCGGGCGCGGTGCAGGCCCATGCGTTCGGCCTTGTCGATGGCACGCTCCGGCGAACAGGACCGGCGCCAGCCGCCATGACGGCGGTGTTCGCGATAGTAACCATCATCTTCGTCGCCGGTATAGACGCCGACGCGCGGATCCTGGTTATTGCCGAAGCCGAGATAGATGCTGTCAGCATGAGCGGGGATGGCAGCAAGCGTGCCAAGGCCGACAAGAGCCGAAAGAGCCGCCGTCTTGATGGTATTGAACATTGTCTTCTCTCCTTGTTAGGGTTTCCACCCGTTTTCGTCGAACCTATGGCAGGAGAATGCACCCGTCTGTCTGAATTTTTTGCGAACCGACCGTTCATCTCCAGTTCATGAGGCAGAACCGGAATAGCCTCTCGCTTCTGGAACCGGTGTTATGGACGGCGGTGCTACATAGGGTGGATGGGCATGGTGGATGGACAACGTCCGTTTTGCCGTCGGTTCCGGATTTTCGATTTCGCGGTAAAAACCTAAGGCTCGTCCGCGAGCATATGGTCGAAATAGTCGTCCGGCTCGGCAAGGTCGGTCTCGCTGGCGCTGACCCGGTCGCGCATCGAGATGCCGGCCTCGTGCACGGTCTCGTCGCTTCCCGACACCAGCCTGTGCCACCAATAGAGATCGCGGCCCTCGGCCACCAATCGGTAAGCGCAGGTCTTGGGCAGCCAGCTGATGGTGCGCACATTCTGCGGCGTCAGCCCGACGCAATCCGGAACACGCGCCAGCCGGTTGGCATAGTCGGAGCAGCGGCAGCTTCCCGCGTCGAATAGCCGGCAGCCGACGCTGGTCCAGTAGATCTCTCCGGTGTCCTCGTCTTCGAGTTTGGACAGGCAGCATTTACCACAACCGTCGCAGAGTGATTCCCACTCTGCCGGGGTCATCGCCTCGAGGGTCTTGGTCTTCCAGAACGGCTTTTCCATCGTCGGCATGTGGCCCTCGGACGCTTCAAGGTCAAGCACGGCAACCGTGCACCCTCGTCCGAACGATACGCCGGGACCATACGCCGGAACATACGCCAGGACCATACGAATGACATGAAGTCGCCTTCAAAACGCCGGTCAATCGCCCTGTGCCACAGCTAGAACCTACAAACAGGAACCAAACATGGTTGCTGAAAGTTTGGGCAGGGATGGGACAAGGAGTGTTTATGATGAAACGCCAACCACGGATTCTGGCAGGCACGGCGCTTGGCCTGTTGATGGCGTCCGCGCCGTTAGGCGCGTTCCCGCTGCAAGGCAATGCCGCATTCAGCCCCGCCCAGAACAGCGCAATGCTTATCCCGGCGCAGTCGAATTGTGCCGAGGGCGAGTCGGCCGAAGCCTGCGCCCAAAGCCAGCAGGCAGAGCAGCCCAGAAAGAAGAAGCGCGACCAGCAGCAGCAAACGGAATCCGCTCCGGCCGAGCAGGCGGCTCCGGCCGAGACCGAGCAACCCCGCAAGAAGCGGCGCAATCAGCAGCAGCAAACAGAATCCGCTCCGGCCGAGCAGATCGCTCCAGCCGAGACCGAGCAACCCCGCAAGAAGCGGCGCAATCAGCAGCAGCAAACAGAATCCGCTCCGGCCGAGCAGATCGCTCCGGCCGAGACCGAGCAACCCCGCAAGAAGCGGCGCAATCAGCAGCAGCAAACAGAATCCGCTCCCACCGAGCAGATCGCTCCGGCCGAGACCGAACAGCCCCGCAAGAAGCGGCGCAATCAGCAGCAGATCGAAGCGGCCCCATCGGAACAACCGGCCGAGCAGGCAGCGCCGGCAAACGACAACCAGCCCAACGTCAATCCGCGCAAGAAGAAGCAAAAACAGAACCAGCAGATCGAGGCTGCCCCGGCAGAACAGGCTCCGACTGTCGAGCCCGGACAAAAGCCGGGCAAGCGCAAGAAGCCTGCTGAATTGACCGGACCCGCCACGGAGGCGGAAGGCCAGCCGGCGCCGACCAATAAGGAAGCGACCCCACAGGCCCAACCGGCTCCGACCGAGCAGCAGGCCGCTCCCGTCCAGGGCGAACAGCCCCAGGACAAGATCAAGAAACGTGGCAAGAGGCCTGTCGGCGAACAGCCGGTCACAGGAGAGCAACAGCCCTCGACCGGCGAACAGCCTTCGACTGGCCAGGCCGCGCCGGTCCAGGGTGAAAATCCGGTCCAGGGTGAAGCCCAGGCCAATCCGAACGAGGCACCTGTTCTGGACAGCCAGAAGGATGTCTTGCGCAAGCGCAAGGGTGGCAAGGAGCGCGGCCAAAATGCCGGCAAGCAGCAGGGCAACCAGCCCGCCCAGCAGGGCGAGAACCAGGCGGAAGCCCCGAAGCCGGCTCCGGTCGAGGAGGGACCGCCACCCACCGACGACCGGGCAGCCCAGAAGGAGATCAAGCCTGAAAAGATCGCTCCGGTGACCGAGGAAAAGGGCAAGCGTGTCGAGCGTGCGCCGGACATCGAGGATGTTCGCCGCCGTCCGCGCCCCCAGGGCGCCAACGTCGTCAGGGAATTCGGCGACCGCGTCATCCTCCAGTTCAACAACCAGACGTTCGTGGAAAGCAGCGATGCCCCGCGCATGCATCGTGGCGCCAGGAATGTCTATTATGAGGACCTGTCGGGCGATCGCACCCGGGAGATCGTCGAGCGCGACAACGGTGTCCGGATCGTCACTATCCGCAACCGCTACGGCGACGTCATCCAGCGTTCACGCATCGCGCCTGACGGGCGCGAATATGTGCTGAGCTATGTCGACGAGCGGAACTATGACTATGATGCAGACTGGCGCGACCCGGGCGACGACCTGCCGCCGATGCGCCTTACCATCCCGCAAGAGGAATACATTCTGGATTCCGAAGAGGTCGAGGATCCGGACGACTACTACACCTTCCTCGAACGGCCGCCGGTCGAGAGGGTCCAGCGCCTCTATTCGATCGACGAGGTCAAGCGCTCGGCCCGCGTGCGCGACATCGCCCGCCGCATCGACCTCGACACGCTCAACTTCGAATTCGGTTCGGCCTCGATTTCCGACACCGAGGTCCAGAAGCTGGAGGGTGTTGCCAACGCCATGGACAAGCTGCTGAAGAAAAACCCGGCCGAGAGCTTCCTGATCGAGGGCCATACCGACGCTGTCGGCAGACCGGAAGCGAACCTTGCTCTGTCCGACCGCCGCGCCGAGGCGGTTGCCGAAGCCTTGACCAACGCCTTTGGCATCCCGCCGGAGAACCTGACAACGCAGGGCTATGGCGAGGAGTATCTCAAGGTCAACACGTCGGGACCCAACCGCGAGAACCGCCGCGTCGCCATCCGCCGGATTACCCCCCTGGTGGCGCCGGTGGCCAGCGCCCAATAAACCGGAATGTGAACCGCGCGATTTGATCAACCATTGAATCGCGCGGTCATCAATCTTGAAACGCGCGGTTACCAATCCCAGATTCTGGACAGGGCGTTCCCTGCCCTGTCCCGACTCCAGCGGGACACACGAGCCCCGCCGGTTCCCCTCCCCGGCGGGGTTTCGTTTTTTTGGAACCTGGCAAACCGCCGCAGCCTGCCTGAATACGGCACTCCGACAACGGAGCCCGAACCGCCGCGTGACGCGCCTCGAACTCGCCATCGAATCGATCATTCTCGCCTCGCGCTGGCTGCTGGTCGTCTTCTATCTCGGACTGGGCGCGGCGCTCGGCAAGAAGCTGTTCGAGGTCGTCTCCCTCGCCTTCTCTCGGCACTGATGCTTGCCTATATCGACCGGCTGATGGGTCTTGGCAAAGCCAAGAAAGCCGAGGAGTGAGCAGGCGTCTGTGCCGTTCTTTTAAGAGATACTTCCGTAGCGAGATACTTTCCGTCAGTAGATACTTTTGATTTTGGTATCCGTCCGGCCGAACACCTCGTCCGGCACAAAAAAGTCACCGGCGAGCGGGCCTGTCGCGCCCGGCGCATAGGCTGAGAAATCGCTGACGCCCTCGGCGCGCAGCACTTCTTCGTCGATGTAGAAATTGCCGGTTGCCTCGCGCGAGGGCCTGGCCAGGATGGCGTGTGCGGCATCGGCCATGATGTCGGGAGAACGGCTCATCGCCGCCACCGTCGCTCCGCCCAGGAGGTTGCGCACCGCCGCCGTGTCGATGGTTGAGATCGGCCATAGCGAATTGACCGCGATGCCATCCCTGGCGAACTCGGCGCTCATGCCCAGCGTGCACATGGACATGCCGAACTTAGCCATCGTATAGGCGACATGGTTCTTGAACCATTTGGCCTTCATGTCGAGCGGCGGTGCCAGATTCAAGATGTGAGGATTTTCCGCCAACCTCAAGTGTGGAATGCACATTTTGGAGACGAGAAAAGTGCCGCGCGTGTTGATCTGGTGCATCAGATCGTAGCGCTTCATATCAGTCTCCAGCGTGCCGGTGAGTTGGATGGCACTGGCGTTGTTGATGCAGATATCGATGCCGCCGAACCTCTCCACGGTCTTGGCGACGGCTTCGGCGACCTGTGCTTCATCCCGAATGTCGCACAGCACCGGCAGCCCCTTGCCGCCGGCCTGCTCGATCTCTTGCGCCGCTGTGTAGATCGTCCCCGGCAGCTTCGGATGCGGCTCGGCGGTCTTGGCCGCGATCGTCACATTGGCGCCGTCGCGCGCGGCGCGCAGCGCAATCGCCAGCCCGATGCCGCGCGACCCGCCGGAGATGAACAGCGTCTTTCCCTTGAGCGACATCCTTGCGCCTCCCTGTGCTACTCTCTTTTCTACCATCCGCCGGCGGATACAAGCGCCCTTAACCGTAGCGGTGTGACGCCACGGAGGGTCGTGGATTTCGCGGGGGGCGCGTTGAATCTGTCGGGCAACTTTCGTATATATTCTATACGAAAAGGGAGAATATATAAATGGCATTGTCGATCAAGAATATGGAGGTCGAGCAACTGGCACGTGAGCTTGCCCGCCGCCGCCAGATATCCGTGACGGAGGCCATCCGTCAAAGCCTCGAGCGCGAGGTTGCGCGCGAGCGGCTTGTGCCGCGCGACGAGACCGGTGACCTTTTTCAACGTCTGATGGCCATTGCGGAACGAGCCGCACGAATACCGGAGCGCCAAGATGCGATGAGCGACGATGAAATTCTCGGTTATGACGAGCTGGGTATCCCGACGCGATGATCATCGATTCCTCGGCGCTGGTCGCCATTTTACGCACGGAGCCGGGCTACGACCGCTTCGTTTTGGCGATCACCCAGGCTGAAAGACGTTTGCTTCCGGCACCGACACTGCTTGAAACGACAATGGTGCTCGTCGGCCGCTGGCAGGACCAGATTAACGATCGCTTCGAAACCTTTTTGCGCACCGCCTCGATCGAGACAATCCCCTTCACGGCCGACCACGCCGCGGTCGCTCGTCAGGCGTTCCTGCGCTATGGCAAGGGCCGGCATCCGGCCGCCCTCAACTTCGGCGACTGCATTGCCTATGCAGCGGCCCGTATCGAAGCCATGCCGTTGCTGTTCAAGGGTGACGATTTCCGGCTGACCGACATCGAACCGGCTGTTTGATCCACGGCTAGACCAGCACCAGCCCCTGCCGCATGGCTGTAGCGATGGCATCGGTGCGGTTGGCGGCACCGAGCTTCGTCAGGATCGCTGCGACATGGAATTTCGCCGTATGCACGGAGATGTTCAGCCGCCGCGCGATGACCTTGTTGGGCGCGCCTTCGGCGAGCAGTGCCAGCACCTCGCTTTCGCGCGGCGAAAGCGTCGGCCGGACGATCTGCTCGTCGGTCAGTTCCTCTTCGAACCGGTCGCTGTCATGGAAGGTCAAATCGTGATGCCGATCGGATAGAGCATGGCTGTCGCGCGAAATCCGGTAGCCCGCCGCCGCCAGCCGCGCGGCGGCGGCGATCAGCAACTCGTCCGCTTGCACCGGCAGCACGGCAAACACTGTATCGGCCGGCCGTTCACGGGCCGCTCGCGACGATAGCAGCACGCGAGGCATCGCCGCGTCGAAGAGACCGCCTTGTAGCCCATGATCATCGACGATGGCGACATCCGCCGCCCCACGCCCGCCGACTTCGCCCGCCAGAACCGGCCGCAGATCATCGGTCGCAGCGAGAGCCGCGGACAGACTTCGCGCGCGCTCGACGTCACCGAGCGCGATCAGCACCGTCAGCCGTCTGCCAGCGACCTCACCGCTTACCATCTATCCCTCAGCTCAGTGGCTTTTCACCGATAGTCAGGGAGACCTCACGGTTCTCGCCACCGCGCACCACGCCGAGTGTCACCAAGGCACCGGCGCTGTCCGGCCCGAGCTTGCGGATCAGCTCGCGCGGGCCATGCACCGTCTCTGCGTTCCACGACACGATGATGTCGCCGAGACTGAGACCGGCTGCTTTCGCCGGCCCGTTATCGTCGAGGCTCATCACCATGGCGCCCTGTGTATCACCATTGCGGACCGGATGCAGGCCGGCGCCAAGATAGCCGCGCGCCACATGACCCTTCTCGCGCAGCGTCGTGACTGCCCGTTCGATCGTTTCGTAAGGCATCACCAGCGCCCGCCGGCGTGGCCCGAACAGCAGCATGCCGATCAGTCCACCCTTAGCGTCGAGCACAGGGCCACCCTCGAAACGGCCGCCGGCATTGACGGCAAGGTTGATGCGCCGGTCGATCGTGCCGCCGCGCATTGAACGCCAAGCCGGACCGACCTCGCCGACCGTGCCGAAGGTAGCGAGCGAGGTGCCGTCGCTATTGCCCGCGACGACCGCCAGGTTGCCCGGCCGCACCGCATCCGCCTTTACCAGCGACGGCACGCTCGGCGCGCCGGCCGGCTTCAAAACGGCCGTTCCGGTGGACGGGTCGCGGCCGACCAGTTCGGACTTGACGGCTTCGCCCGAAGAAAACGTCAGCTCGATCTCCTCGCCGGCCTCGACCGCCTCCTCGGCAGTGACGAAATAGCCGTCCCGCCAGTGGAAAGCAGTTGACGTCCGGTGGTGCGTCGCGAAGCTGGCCGTCGCTGGTGCCGCGGCTGCCGCGATGTCGGCAATGGCGTCGGAAAACGTGCTCAGATTGAAATCGCTCATGATTTGTCTCCTGGGTTCTTCGTGACCCAGATATCGCCCCGCAGAGCGTTGGCGGATACTCGCCTGACGGCTAGTTGGGCATTTGACTGGCCATCTGGTCAGGTCGCGGCCGGTCCGGCCGCTCCGCACATATAGGCATTGTTCATCTTGTTCCAAAAAAGCTACGGAGCCCTCAGATGGCCCTGCCCGCCCAGCAATTGCACTATGACGATGGCCTTCTCGATGCCTATTCGGCGACGGTCGCCGATGCCGTCGACCGTATCGGGCCCGCCGTCTGCCGCATCGAGCGCGTCGGTGGCCCGGGCGGCCATGGCTCCGGTTTCGTCATCGCGCCGGACGGGCTGGTCGTCACCAACTTCCACGTCGTCGGCGATGCGCGCAGCGTGCGCGTATCAATGCCGGACGGCGCCTCCAGGGAAGGCCGCGTGCTCGGCCGCGATCCCGACACCGACATTGCGCTGGTGCGCGCCGACGGCAACTTTGCCGACGTTGCGCCGCTTGGCGATTCCAAGCGTTTGAGGCGCGGCCAGATTGCAATTGCCATCGGCAATCCGCTCGGCTTCGAATGGACCGTCACCACAGGCGTCGTCTCGGCACTCGGCCGCTCCATGCGTGCCTCCACCGGCCGGCTGATCGACGACGTCATCCAGACCGACGCCGCGCTCAACCCCGGCAATTCCGGCGGACCGCTGGTGTCCTCGGTCGGCGAGGTGATCGGCGTTAACACCGCGATGATCCATGGTGCACAAGGCATCGCCTTCGCGGTTGCCTCCAACACGGCCAATTTCGTCATCTCGGAAATCATCCGCTTCGGCCGCGTGCGCCGTGCCTTCATCGGCGTTTCCGCCGACACCACCAACCTGCCGCGCCGCGCAGCCCTTTTGTCGCAAGTATCGAGCAGCACGGCGGTGCGCCTGCGCAGCGTCGAGAAGAACAGCCCGGCGGACAAGGCCGGCCTCAGGGAAGGCGACATTATTGCCGCCATCGACGGCCGCCCGGTCACCGGCGTCGACGATCTGGTGCGCATGCTCGACGCCGAGCGCATCGGCCACGAGACACTGTGCACGGTGGTGCGCCGCTCCGGCATCACTCAGGTCACGGTGATGCCGTTGGCGCGGGCGAGTTAGCGCGCCGCAGCACCCTGCGCATATAGCGCCTGCTGCTTGATGGCCCGGCCGTGCTCGGCCGCGCCGCCATGGATGCGATCGACAATCGCCATGGCAACCGTTCGCTGCGCGAGGGCCTTGTCGCCGCAATGCGCTCGCACTCCATGACGAGACTGCCTGTGGAAGCACTGAGCGCTTTGCTCGCCGCCGCCTTCGACCGCGCAGCGCTCGCCATCGAAACTGGAGCATCGATCGAGGACTATCGCGCCGTTCTCATGGCGCTGATCGACGGCCTGTCTCCGGCTCCCCCTCAGGCACCTCACCCGGTTCGAACTCGTTGAAACAGCCTAGCTGGCGCTTGAACTGGTCGATCAGCCAGGCGGCCGCCGGCTTCGGGCTGCGATCGGCGCGGTGCATGGCATAGAGCGGCGAGCGGACTTCGCTGTAAGGCTCGAGAT
>NZ_SUEG01000041.1:16899-29505 GCF_005063415.1 Mesorhizobium sp. | reverse complement strand
AGATCGAGTTCGACGAGCCGGCCGTTCGCCAGATCATCGGCAATCAGCCATCGCGGCAGCCCGCCCCAGCCCAGCCCCTCGCGCATCAGCACGTGCTTGGTGCGCACATCCGTCAGCCGCCAGGTGCGGTAGGCGAAGACGCCATAGTCACGCCCGCGCGTACGCTCGGACTGGTCCGAGACCACCAGTTGAATGTGTTCGCGGACATCCTCTAGCGCCACTGGTCTCGGCAGCAGCGCCAGCGGGTGATCAGGCGCTGCGGCTGGCACCAGAGAGAAGAAGCCGATGCGAAGCAGATTCACGTCCGTCTCACCCAGAAGCCCCCCGATGCCGAGATCGGCCTGTCCGCCGACAACATGATCGAGGATAAGGCCAAGCGAGCCGATATGCAGACGCAGCGTCACTGCCGGGAACTGCGCCTCGAATGCCTTTAGCACCCGAACCAGCACCGGCGACGGTAGCGTCACGTCCACCGACAGCGTAACTTCCGCCTCCAATCCCTGCCGGTATCCGTCGACACGCGAGCGGATGCGTTGCAGCACGCCGACCATGCGCCGCGCATCTTCCAGCGTCGCCTTGCCGACATCGGTCAGTTGCGGCTCACGCGTGCCCTCACGCTCAAACAGCTTCAGCCCAAGCTGCGCTTCGAGGTTGGCAATGGCGTAGCTGATGACCGACTGCGCGCGGCTGAGCTTACGGCCGGCAGCCGAGAAGGAACCGGTGTCGGCCACCGCAACCAGGATCTGCAGTTGGTCAAGCGTCGGGTTGGGCTGCATCTTTCAATCCACAATTTAGATGGATCATATACAAAATATACCAGTTTTTCAAATGAGTCTGCGCACACATATTTGCCGGGAGATTTTAATCCAACCCTGGAGAGTCACCATGTCCATCCTTCTTGTCACATCCAGCCCACGCGGCGCCGCCTCGCACTCGACCCGCGTCGCCAACGAACTCGCCGACAAACTGCTTGCCGCCGATCCTTCGGCCAAGCTTGTCGCCCGCGACCTCGTCGCCAACCCGCTGCCGCATATCGACCCCGACTATTCGACCGGCATCTATACGCCGGCCGAAGCGCGCACCCAGCGCCAGGCTGAGGTCGTCGGCGTTTCTGATACTGTACTGGACGAGCTGTTTGCGGCCGACACCGTCATTCTCGCCACCGGCTTCATCAACTTCAACATCTCCTCGACGCTGAAGTCCTGGGTCGATCACGTCGCCCGTTCCGGCAGGAGCTTTGCCTATGGCGAGAACGGCCCTAAGGGCCTCGTCACCGGCAAAAAGGTCTATGTCGTGCTGGCTTCGGGTGGCATCTATTCCGAAGGTGCGGCAGTGCAGTTCGATCACGCCATTCCCTACCTCCGCAGCGTGCTCGGCTTCCTCGGCATGACCGATGTCGAGGTCATCCGCATCGAAGGAGTCGGCATGGGCGCCGATGCGGTGGCAGCAGCGCTGGCCAAGGCCTCGGCCAAGGTCGACGCCATTGTGGCCGCGACCGGAAATGCCGAGCGCGTCGCCACCGCGGCGTAAAGCGTCAGCATCGTCTGAATTGTACAAGGGCAGGCGCCCGGCGCCTGTCCTTGTTTCTCGTTAGCGACAGCCTGTCGTGGGCCACACAACCGCCATTGGTTATTCCGCTTGTCTGCGCTATCGGTCGCGGATGTTCCTGTCTGTTGCCACAACGCACCGTCCGGCCACCGATCTCGGTTTCTTGCTGCACAAGCATCCGGATCGCCTGCACGAGACCGACCTGTCTTTCGGCAAGGCTTGGCTGTTCTATCCCGAGGCAAACGAAGACCGTTGCGAGGCTGCACTCCTGCTCGACGTCGACCCGGTGGGACTGGTGCGAGGCAAGGGTCAGGCAGAAGGCTTGCTCGACCAATATCTGAACGACCGGCCTTACGCTGCATCATCCTTCCTGTCGGTGGCGCTGAACAAAATGCTGCGGACGGCGATGACCGGTATATCGAAGGAGCGCCAGGAACTAGCCGACAGCGAACTGCCGCTGGAGGCCGTGGTTACTCCACTGCCGATGCGCGGCGGTGAGGCTCTGGTTCGAAGTTTGTTCGAACCCTTGGGCTGGACAGTCGATCTGACGCCAATCGAAGATATCGGGGCTGCAGGCGAGCCCCGATACGGCCATCTGATGCTGACCGGCACGGGCCGGCTCAGCGCCTTGTTGAATCACCTCTATGTGCTGATCCCGGTGATGGACGATGCCAAGCATTACTGGGTCGGCGAAGCAGAGATCGACAAGCTGCTGTCCAGGGGAGAGGGCTGGCTGGAAAACCATCCGGCCAAAGACCTGATCGTGCGTCGCTATCTTGGCAATCGCAGGGCTTTGGCCCGCATCGCCCTGGAGCGGCTGGCTCCCGAGACGGCTGGCGAGGCACAACCTGCCGAGCTGCGCGTTACGCCCGAGGAAGCGCTGGAGACGCCGATCCGGCTCAACGATCTGCGCATGGAAGCTGTGGTCCAGGCTATTCAGGCGACGGGGTCAACCTCGATTGCAGATTTGGGATGCGGCGAAGGCAAGCTGCTCGGTCGGCTCGTGCGCGAGCGATGGGTGCATAAGCTGTTCGGGCTGGATCCGGCGGCACGCGAACTGGAATGGGCTGCAAAGCGTCTCAAGTTGAACGAGTTCGGCGGGCC
Source organism: Mesorhizobium sp. (assembly GCF_005063415.1). Classification (GTDB taxonomy): domain Bacteria; phylum Pseudomonadota; class Alphaproteobacteria; order Rhizobiales; family Rhizobiaceae; genus Mesorhizobium. Next base: position 26,853 of record NZ_SUEG01000041.1, on the reverse strand, counting down.
GCCCGAGGGCCGGGTCACGCTGCTGCACGGATCGCTGACCTACCGGGACAGCCGTTGGGCCGCAGCCGACGTCGCCGTGCTGGTCGAGGTCATCGAGCATCTCGACCAGGACAGGCTGCCCCTGGTCGAACGCATCGTTTTCGGTGAGACGGCGCCCAAATCCGTGATCGTGACCACTCCGAATGCGGACTACAACGCTCTGTTTCCAAGACTGGCCCCCGGCGCATTTCGCCATCCCGATCACCGTTTCGAATGGAGCCGGGCTCAGTTCCAAGCCTGGGCAGCCAAAATCGGCGAGATCTATGGCTATTCGGCCATCTTCAGCGGTATCGGAGCCGAGGACCCGACCCTCGGCGCCCCCACACAGATGGCGGTGTTCACCCGATGAGAGAACCCGATAACACCAACCTCACCATTCCTGACTTCGCCCTCGTCGTGCTGATCGGCTCGACCGGATCGGGCAAGTCGACTTTCGCCGCCAGGCATTTCCTGACGACCGAGATTATCTCCTCGGACCAGTGCCGGGCGCTGATCTCCGACGACGAAACCGACCAGGACGTCTCTGCGGATGCCTTCGATCTGGTTCGTGAGATAGCCGGCAAGCGGCTTAAACACCGCAGGCTGGCCGTCATCGACGCCACCAATGTGCGAGCCGCCGACCGCAAGGCCTGGATTGAGCTGGCGCGCAAGTGGCACGCTTTGCCCGTCGCCGTGGTCCTCGATCCCGGCGTCGAGGTGTGCGTCGCCCGCAATGCAGTGCGAGCCGACCGGCCGTTTGGCGCCGGGGTCGCCCAGCGCATGACAACCGAGATCCGCAAAGGTCTTGGCGGCCTGCAACGCGAGGGCTTCCGCCAGGTCTGGAAGCTTACCAGCGAGGCCAGCATCGACGCGGCCGAGGTGTCGCGACAGCCGCTGTGGACCGATAAGCGCGACGACCATGGCCCGTTCGATATCATTGGCGACATCCACGGCTGTTCGGATGAGCTTCATATCCTGCTCGCTCGATTGGGCTACAGCATCGCCTGGTCCGAGCATCAGGGCGACCGAACAGTCACCGTGGTTCCACCAGAGGGCCGCAAGATCGTCTTTGTCGGCGACCTCGTCGATCGCGGCCCCAACTCGCCCGACGTACTGCGCATCGCCATGAGCATGGTCGCGGCTGGAACGGCTTACTGTGTCCAGGGCAACCATGAACGCAAACTCAGCCGCTGGCTAGAAGGCCGCAAGGTCACGGTCGCCCACGGCCTCCAGCAGACTATCGATCAGCTAAGTGCACAGGACCGAGGCCTGCGCGAGGCGCTGCCCGCCTTTCTCGACGGCCTGCGCAGCCATGTCTGGCTCGATGGCGGGGGCCTCGCTGTCGCCCATGCCGGCCTCAAGGAAGAAATGATCGGACGCGGTTCCGGCGCCGTGCGCGAGTTCGCTCTGTACGGCGAGACCACAGGCGAGACCGACGAGTTCGGGCTGCCCGTCCGTGCCGACTGGGCTGCGGCCTATCGTGGCAAGACGGCCATTATCTATGGACATACGCCTACGCTATCGGCCGAATGGGTCAACAACACACTTTGCATCGACACCGGATGCGTATTCGGCGGCAAGCTGACGGCCTTGCGCTGGCCGGAACGCGACCTGGTCGAGGTGCCGGCAATCCAGACCTGGTCGGAGCCGGTACGTCCGCTGGGTAGGCCCGGTCAGGACAAATCGGCGCAGGCCGACGCCGACGGCGTGCTCGATTATCAGGATGTCTCCGGTCGTCGTTGGATCGAGACCGGACTGAGGGGCCGGATTGTCGTGGCCGAGGAGAATGCGTCGGCAGCACTGGAGGTGATGAGCCGCTTCGCGCTCTCGCCGCAATGGCTGATCTATCTGCCGCCGACCATGTCGCCGTCCGAGACGAGCAGCCAGGACGGCTGGCTGGAACGTCCGGAGGATGCCTTCGCTTACTTCCGCGAGCGAGGCGTTGCCCAGGTCGTGTGCGAGGAGAAGCACATGGGTTCGCGGGCAGTGATCGCGCTCTGCCGGAACGCGCAGGCGGCACGCAGCCGCTTCGGGATCCCGGGCGGCGAAACCGGCGCAATCTGGACCCGCACCGGACGCTCCTTTTTCAATGACAGTGCCATGATGGAGGGCTTGCTCGCCCGTCTCCGCGCTGAGGTCGACGCGGCGGACCTGTGGAAGGAATTGAACAGCGACTGGCTGCTGCTGGACGCCGAGATAATGCCTTGGTCGGCCAAGGCCGGTAGTTTGATCGAAAGCCAATATGCGCCGGTGGCGATATCTTCTGCCGCCGGATTCAAAGCCAGCCGCGAGGCGCTGGCCCGTGCGATGGCGCGCGGCGTCGATGCAGCCGGCCTGAACGCACGCCTTGAAGACCGTACCGCCCGCGCAGCCAAATACGCCACCGCCTGGGCGCCCTACGTATGGCCAGTTTCGGGCGTCGAGGACCTTAAGGCCGCGCCTTTCCACCTGCTGGCCAGCGAGGGACGTGTTTGGTTTGACCAGGACCATGTCTGGCACATGTCGCTCGCGAACCGTCTGGCTGCCCGTGGCGGCGTGGTCACGCCGACTCGATGGCGTATGGTTGATCTGGCCGACGGCAGCGCGTGTGCCGAGGCCATCGCCTGGTGGGAGACGCTGACTGGCTCAGGCGGCGAAGGCATGGTGGTCAAACCACGCGACTTCGTCAGCCGTGGCAAGAAGGGACTCATTCAGCCTGCGCTGAAGGTCCGCGGCCCGGAATATTTGCGCATCATCTATGGTCCCGAATATGACGCGCCCGACAATCTCGTCCGCCTCCGAGAACGCGGCCTGGCCGGCAAGCGCAGCCTGGCGCTGAGAGAGTTCGCGCTTGGTCACGAAGCGCTAACGCGATTTGTCGCCAAGCAGCCGCTACGCCGGGTTCACGAGTGTGTCTTCGCCGTGCTGGCGTTGGAAAGCGAGCCAATCGACCCAAGGCTGTAGTAGCCGATCTACCCGAAGATCTTCTCGCCTTGCTCATCGACCAGCTGGATGCCCTTTTTGATCGAGATGTCGACAGCGTCATCAAGCCCGGCGAAGCGGTCGGCGCGGATGAATTTGTGCTCCTTCATCACGCCGTCGATCTCCTTCGAAACCACGCCGCAGGTCTGGTACTGGCCCTCCGCCTTATAGGGAGTGGCGCTGATCAAAAATCCCTTGTGCTCGATCTGCTTTGCCGGCGCCGCTGTCTTTGGCTCGGCGGCTTCGTTGCCTCCGCCGAAAAGACGATTCAGAAAAGACATGGGGGTATCCTCCAACGGCAATCATCCTGCATCACATAGCGCGGTGCAGGATGATTTTCAGTACCGGTCCTTGGCCGAGCGGGCAAGAGCCGCAGCTGGCTTGGCAGCCAGAGGTCAGTCGCGCGACAACGCTTCCAAGGCCTCCGCGGCAGCTTCCAATATGCTGATTGCCTCGGCCTGCTTTGCTTCAGGCGCATCGACGATTTCGCCGAGCGCGGCGCGCAGCCGGTGGCGCACGGCGCGAAACTCGTCGCGCTTTTCCGAGCGACCGCGGCCGCGCCGGCCACCGTCGCCGTCATCGTGCCAGCCGAACCAGTCGCGCGCCTTAGCCATTTTGCGACCGAAGCGCTCGAGATGGTCGAGCACGTGGTCGATCATCTCGCGATTTTCGTTGAGGTGCGCCTGCCCTGCCTCGGTGATTGAAAACACCTTCTTGTTGCCTTCCGCCGCAGAAACGGCGTAGCCGGCCTCTTCCAGGAAGGTCAGCGTCGGGTAGACCACGCCGGGGCTCGGGCTGTAGAAGCCGCTGGTGCGCTCCTCCAGCGCCTTGATGATGTCGTAGCCGTGCCGCGGCGCCTCGGCCAGCAGCGACAGCGTGATCAGCTTGAGGTCGCCGTCAGCCAGGATGCGCCCGGCGCGGAACATGTCGCCCGGCCCGCCGCGTCCTCCGCCTCTCATGCCATGCCCGAACGGGCCGAAGCCGCCGCGTCCGCCGAACTTGCCGGCCATATGCATGAAAACGCGCTCGGCGTGTTCGCCGAAACGATGATGCCCGAAATGATTGCCTTTGTGCATTGTTTGCTCCTTGAGTTATGTCTTAAGATATATCTCAGTTAGATACCCACGGCCACCGAGTCAAGATATATCTTACGATATATCTGAAAATAGCGCCAGCAGGATTGATTTCGCCAGCGAGGGCAGCTAGGAAGCGCGTGAGGGTCGAAGACCGCTCCGTAAGCGTCTGACGTGAAGCAACGCATCCACCCCGGTCGTACCGGGCAGTGACGCCGAAGACCGGCGAATGGATGCCAAGGCAACGGACCGGATGCTTCAGGGAAAATCCCAAATGATTGTGAAAACCTCGCGCAGAAAGCTGCCAGCGCACTATGCCGCCATCGTCAGCCCGCTGGTCCTGTCGTTGCTGATGACGTTCATCGTGTCGTTTATCTCGACACTGAAAAGCCTTGGTCTCCAGCCCGACCTGCCGGCCACCTGGCTGACAGCCTGGGGCCTGTCCTGGCTGATGGCGTTTCCAACACTGCTGCTGGTGCTGCCGGCGGTGCGCCGCATCGTTGGCTGGCTTTGCGAGCCTGTGGCTCGATAGCCGGCCATACGAAGGCTTGGAAACAATCTCGGGGCCTTTCGTGCCAAGTGAACTGGCACCGTCACCAGCGGCCTTTGCGCCGATTCCAGGCATAGAGCAGATCAGCAAAACGATCATAGGCATAGCGCGTCAACGGCAGCGCGGCGGCATTGCCGAACAGCGTCGCCAACCAGCCCTCGCCCGGCGTTATCAGCCACACCGCAAAGGCAACATCGGCGCCGACCAGCAATTTGCCGTCGGCGTCGGTCGCATGCAGCCGGCGCCGGATATCCTCCAGCCCGATGCCGTAGCGGGCCAGCGCCGTCGGTTCGGCATTGATGTCGCGAAATTCGATCCGCCCGGCCTTGACCGCCTCGATCAGCCGCCGCTTCTGCCGGCTGATACCGGCATCACAGATCGGACAGCGCGTATTATACCAGACGGTCAGCAGCGGCTTGCTCATGTTTCGAAACGGCACCAGAGGGACGCGCACCGACTATCCGGCAAACGCCATTGCGCCGCAACGCAACACGACACCCGCGAAATGGCCAGCCAGGCCTGGAGCGCGACTTACCCGAGCGAGGTGATGATCTCGCGATAGGCATCCTCCGGGAAAGCCTTGAGCGTCCGCGTCCTGACGTTTCCGCCCGTCGCCAGCATCAGCGAGAAGCGGGCAAGGACGGCATCGTCGGGCGCTTCGAGCACCGCCACCATGTCGCAATCCCCCATGGTGAGATAAAATGCCTTGAAGGACCCGCCCATGTCGCCCAGCAGTTTCTTGGCGGCATCGAGCCGCTTCGGCGACTCGCGCACATTTTTGGCGCCTTGCTCCGTCCAGTTGATCAGCACGATGTAAGTTGTCATGGCACACCTCCCTCCGGTGCCACGGAGCACGGCGTTCAACCGCCGGGGCGGGCATCCGGGTTTGTCGCCCAGAGAATGCGTCCGTCGCGGAATTATCCTCTCGTAGGGCACGACCCGCAAGAGCGGCGCGTCCAATCGTGATCGCCTATGCCAAAGCGGAAAAGGGCGCCACCGGCGCCCTTTAAACTGCTTATCCGTCACCCGGCCTCAGCTGTCGAGGAAGCTCCGCAGCTTGCGCGAGCGGCTCGGGTGCTTGAGCTTGCGCAGCGCCTTGGCTTCGATCTGGCGGATGCGCTCGCGGGTGACCGAGAACTGCTGGCCGACTTCCTCAAGCGTATGGTCGGTGTTCATGCCGATGCCGAAGCGCATTCTGAGCAGGCGCTCTTCGCGCGGCGTCAGCGAGGCCAATACGCGCGTCGTCGTCTCGCGCAAATTGGCCTGGATCGCCGCGTCGATCGGCAGGATCGCCATCTTGTCCTCGATGAAGTCGCCAAGATGCGAATCCTCCTCGTCGCCGACCGGCGTTTCGAGCGAGATCGACTCCTTGGCGATCTTCAGCACCTTGCGCACCTTTTCCAGCGGCATGGCGAGCTTTTCCGCCAGTTCGGCTCGCGGCCGGTCTCATGCAGCCGACTGCACCACGAGCCCGGTGAACCGTCGATGGACATTGCCCTATCATGCAAATGTCAACCGCTTTCATCCGGCTGTCACCATCACGGACAAATCCCTGTGGAAATTACAGTTATTGAACAACATCAATTCCCGCCGCAAAAAGTCCGTCCGCCGTGCCGCGCCCGGTCAACACGACCCGAGTGCCCTGATGAAGTGTATTACGAAGGTTGTCCGAGATACCGCATAGAGTGCCGGTCATCATCGGCATGCCCGCCAGGCTGACTCTATTCGGACAGCGGTAAGACCAACCCGCCGTATCACTGACGGAAAATTCGAGTTGCGTGTGCTTCCCCATCAGTGCCGCTAGCCAGAGCGGGTATGCAGTCAGGACAGTTGCACGGATAAAAACGCCGAAAATAAAAGGCAACACAATAACGCCAAAAACAGAAAGGATGAGGGTCTTGATGGACACCTGCGGGGCGTCGAAGTCCCTTGCAAACTTTCGGCAGCAAAGAACGAGAATTAAGCAGCCAGCAGGTATAGCAATCGATTTCGCGATCATATCGTGGTCGCTCACATAACGTTGCGACGGCACAAAAGAATGACCGAAGATCATTGCTCCAAGTAGAGCCAATAGGTGAATGGTAAGACCGGCCAGGCTGAAAACGATAACCCGTGGGAGAAGGCGGCGCAATGACCGTCTCTCTGTTATCTCCCCCACGGAAGCCTAGCCTAACTGTCCAGGAAGCTCCGCAGCTTGCGCGAGCGGCTCGGGTGCTTGAGCTTGCGCAGCGCCTTGGCTTCGATCTGGCGGATGCGCTCGCGGGTGACCGAGAATTGCTGGCCGACTTCCTCAAGCGTATGGTCGGTGTTCATGCCGATGCCGAAGCGCATTCTGAGCACGCGCTCTTCGCGCGGCGTCAGCGAGGCCAATACGCGCGTCGTCGTCTCGCGCAAATTGGCCTGGATCGCCGCGTCGATCGGCAGGATCGCCATCTTGTCCTCGATGAAGTCGCCGAGATGCGAATCCTCCTCGTCGCCGACCGGCGTTTCGAGCGAGATCGGCTCCTTGGCGATCTTCAGCACCTTGCGCACTTTTTCCAGCGGCATGGCGAGCTTTTCCGCCAGTTCTTCCGGCGTCGGCTCACGGCCGATCTCATGCAGCATCTGGCGCGAGGTGCGCACGATCTTGTTGATCGTTTCGATCATGTGCACCGGAATGCGAATGGTACGCGCCTGGTCGGCGATCGAACGGGTGATCGCCTGCCGGATCCACCATGTCGCGTAGGTCGAGAACTTGTAGCCGCGGCGGTATTCGAATTTGTCGACCGCCTTCATCAGGCCGATATTGCCTTCCTGGATCAAATCGAGGAACTGCAAGCCGCGATTTGTGTATTTCTTGGCGATGGAGATGACGAGACGCAGATTGGCCTCGACCATTTCCTTCTTGGCGATCGCGGCTTCGCGCTCGCCCTTCTGCACCTGGTTGACGATCTTGCGGAATTCCTGGATCGAAATCGCGGTCTCGGTGGCGAGGTTCTGGATCTCGGCGCGCAGGTCGCGGATGGCGTCCTTCTCGTTCTTGGTAAATTCCTTCCAGCCGCGCGAGGTCAAATTGCCGATCGAGCGGGTCCAGTTCGGATCGAGCTCCGAGCCCTGATATTCCTTGAGGAACTCCTCGCGGCGCACGCCATAGCTTTCGGCCAGCCTGAGCAGCTTGCCCTCGTTCTGCACCAGGCGCTTGTTGATGTCGTAGAGCTGCTCGACCAGCGCCTCGATGCGCGCCGTGTTCAAGGATAGCGACTTCACCGCCTTGATCAGCTGGTCCTTCAGCTCCTTGAGCCGGCGGTCCTGGCTGGGCGACAGCGTGCCGGCGGCGGCCAGCCGGTTCTCGACCTGCTGGTCCTGCAGCTTGCGCAGTTTCTTGTAGGTGTCGGCAATGACGTCGAGCGTCTCCATCACCTGCGGGCGCAGTTCCGCTTCCATCGCCGCCAGCGACAGGCTCGCCTCGTCATCGTCTTCCTCGTCGTCGTCCACCAGGCCACGGGTGTCGCCGCCGACATTGGTGATGTCGTCCTCGTCTTCGCGCGAACGGCGCGACTTTTCCTCGGTCTTGGCTTCCTCGATACGCTCGACAACCGGCGCCTGCTTGGCCTCCGGCCCGGCATAGGTCGCCTCGAGGTCGATGATCTCGCGCAGCAGGATCTTCGATTCGTTGAGCTCGTCACGCCAGATGATGATGGCCTGGAAAGTCAGCGGGCTTTCGCACAGGCCTGCGATCATCGTCTCGCGGCCGGCCTCGATGCGCTTGGCGATCGCGATTTCGCCCTCGCGCGACAGAAGCTCGACCGAGCCCATCTCGCGCAGATACATGCGGACCGGATCGTCGGTGCGGTCGGTCGGCTCTTTCTTGGTCGTGGTGGCGGCGACGGCGGTGCCGGTCTGCTCGGCCAGCTCGTTGGCATCTTCCTCGGCATCAGCGGCGGTATCGGCGGCTTCGGGCTCCTCGCCCTGCTCGTCGTCCTCGACCACATTGATGCCCATGTCGGAAAGCATGGCCATCGTGTCCTCGATCTGCTCGGAGGTCACTTCCTCCGAGGGCAGCACCGAATTCAGCTCGTCCATGGTGACATAACCGCGCTTCTTGGCGGCCTTGATCATCTTCTTGACAGCATCGTCGGAAAGGTCGAGCAGAGGGCCATCGGTTGCGGCCTCGCGTTCGGTCTCGACTTCTTCCTTTTCTTTTGTCGCCATAGTCTTTATTTTCTCCAAGCGGCTGAGTATCAAAGCCGCGTAAGCTGCTGGTCCGGTCAAATTGGATGCGCTCCTTCCAGAACGCGCTTTACCGGGCCAGTAACTGCATCTCTCGTTAAGTCCAGATTAACCCTGATATCTGTGGCAAGCTGACTGCCTGTCCAGTGATCAGTACCTTACATCGCTGCATTCCCGTCGATGCCGGGGCGGGTTAACGTTTCGAATCGACCTGATTCCGCCATTCTGCCGGAAGGTCAAGCGCCTCTCGCATGATTCGCATGAAAAAAGCGAATCAATTACCCGACTTAGAGCACCGCACGCTTGATTCAACGCGCAAGCACGTCCTTACATTTCAGTCTTCTGGAGGCTTTGATCTAAACGCGCCCAGCTCTGCCCGACGATATGCCAAACCCTTCGATCAGCGCTTCCGTTGCCTGCACATCACGAAATTGCGCCTGGATTTCGACCAGGTGCCGGTAGTTTTCGTCCGTGGGGTCGCTGGCGAGCGCTGCTTCCGCCTGCTTCAGCTCCTTATGTAAGGTGCGCGCGCTGCGCTGCAAGTGGAGAGCCTGGCTGAACGCGTCGCGAGCATCGTCGAGTGCTGCCGTTTCCAGCGCCGGCCATTGCCGCGCACGTTTGATCAGCGCCACAGCGCGCTGCCAGATCTCACCGCAGCCGGCCCGCTCGATCATCGCGATCACTGCGTTGCGGTCGTTGGCCATATCATGCGCCATGGCGTCGAGGATGGTCGCATGCAGCCGCTTCAGATCGGAATTGGCGAGATCGAGGAACTCGACATGGGCGAAATTCTCGTCGATCAGCACGGGATGGTTGACGAGGGCCGCAATGATCGTCGCCTCGCGCACCGACATGCCCTCGCCGCCGCGTTTGACCAGCGCCGAGCGGCCGAGGCTTTCGGTGATCGCGGTGCGCCCACCGGCATTGCCGCCGCGCGCAAACTGTCCGCCCGGTGCGGAGACCCTGCCCGGGAAGCGCTCACCTGGCCGTCCGTCCTGACGTCCCTGGCGTCCGCGCTGGGCCCCGAAGAAGCTCTGTACCCGCTCGCGCATTTCCTGTTGGTAGTGATAGCGAAGGCTCTCGTCGCGGATGCGGCTGGTCAGTTCGCGCAGTGTCTTTTCGAGCTCCGCCCGCCGTTCCGGC
>NZ_SUEG01000041.1:6771-16889 GCF_005063415.1 Mesorhizobium sp. | reverse complement strand
AGGTCGGCCAGCGGCCGTGCCTCGGAAAGCACGGCGCGGAACGCATCCGGTCCGTCACCCTTGACCAGATCGTCGGGATCCTTGCCCTCCGGCAGCAGGGCGAAGCGCACGGAGCGGCCCGCCTGGACCGCCGGCAGCGCCATGTCGGCGGCGCGCCACGCTGCCTTCAACCCGGCCTGGTCGCCGTCGAAGCACAGCACCGGCTCGCCAGCCATGCGCCATAGAAGTTCGAGCTGGTTTTCAGTCAATGCAGTGCCGAGCGGCGCCACCACGTTTTCGAAGCCGGCCTGCGCCAGCGCGATCACATCCATGTAACCTTCGACGGCAATGACCGTGCCGCCATTGGCCAGCGCCCCCTTTCCCAGTGCTTGCCGCGCACGGGCGAAATTGTAGAGCACGTTGCCCTTGTGGAAGAGCTCCGTATCGGGCGAGTTCATGTATTTGGCCAGCGCATCCGGCGCCAGTGCCCGCCCCCCGAAGGCGATGATCTTGCCCCTGGAATCCGGGATCGGAAACATGATGCGGTCGCGGAACCAATCGTAGGAAACCGGGACGTCGTCGCCATGGCGCACCAGCCCGCACGCCTCGATGTCGGTCTTGGGGACACCCCTGGCGGCAAGGTGCTCCTTCAGCGCGTTGCGGCTGTCGGGGGCATAGCCGAGGCGGAAAGACTGCTGCGTCGCCGGTGTCAGCCCCCGGTCGCGCAGATAGGCGCGGGCCTTTGCCCCTTCCGGTCCCTGAAGCCGTTCCTGGAAGAACACCGTCGCCATCTCCATGACATCGGTCAGGCTGGCGCGTTCCTTTTCGCGCCGTTCCTCATCGGCGTCGCGAACCGGCATCGGCACGCCGGCTATGTCGGCGATCATCTCGACTGCCTCGGGAAAGCTCATCCCATCGAGTTCGGTCAAGAACTTGAAATGGTCGCCCGAAACCGAGCAGCCGAAACAGTGGTAGCGGCCCTTCTTGTCCTCGCAATGGAAGGATGGGCTCTTCTCGCCATGGAACGGACAGCACGCCCAATAATCGCCGCGCGGCGCGTTGGTCTTCTTCCTGTCCCACGCGACGCGCTGGCCGATCACCGAAGAAATCGGTACGCGGTCGCGGATCTCGTCAAGGAAAGCAGGCGGAAAGCGCATGGGGGACAGCTCGTTTGGCCTCCATATAATCACACGGGCGAAGCCCGACGACTCCTAATGGTGAACATACCCGGTTTTCACAGGCCAAAAAGAGAAGGCGGCCCGCGGGCCGCCTTGTCGATCTAATCCGGCGCAGCGCCGTTCAGCCGTTCCGCACCTACTGCGTGGCGATGGCGCCGAAGATCAGGCCGGAGAGAACGCTGACCAGCAGATAGTCGTTGCCGACCCGGATCCATTCCTGCCCGGGACCCGGACGGCGCAGGCCATAGTGGCGATAGTCGCGGATCGGCTGGTGACGCTTCCAGCTGGAATATCTCTGGCCGTTGCGCCAATGGCTGCGCTTAACGACGATCTTCTTCTTCACTACGACGCGCTTGTTCACGTTGACATGCCTGCCGGGCTTCTGCCAGTCGACCTGGCTGTAGTTCGACTGCGGCGCGTTTGGTGTGTTCAGCGGTGCAGCCTGGCCCTGCAAGGCCGTTGCAGCCAGCATCGAGAAGGCCATGGCGGAAAGAACGATGAGTTTCATAGCGGGTACTCCTAGGTTGTCGACGCCTCTGGAATAGAGCCGGAAGGATGAACCGAAACTGAACACACAGGTTACGTTTTCATAATGATTTCTTACATTTAGCACGCCTAATTCAGCGCTACCTTTAAAGCGATCGTCCGAGCATGGACGCATGACCCTCCGCAACTCCGCAGGCAATGCAACCATTTTGCCGGCCATCCATTTCCGACACGCCCCGTCGCGTGGCAACACGCGTCCGAACCGGGCAAAATTTATTATTCGGCTAAAATAAATCGGAGTAATATCAACCTCTGCAATGTCCACGAGTCGCGCCCACTTTTGCCCCTCTGACGTCACGGCGCCCGCGTCGCTGATACCGGTCGGGTTGCGGGGCCTGGCATGAGTGGCTCCGTAGTTTTGCTGCACCTTGCCGGTGCGGTCGCACTGATGCTGTTTGCCACCCGTTTGGTGAAGACCGGCGTCGAGCGCGCCTATGGCGATGTGCTGCGCCACAAACTGCGCGCCACAATGCGCAATCCGTTCATGGCGGTTCTGGCCGGCTGCGGCCTGGCTGTCGCACTGCAAAGCTCGACCGCCGTCACCTTGCTGGTCGGCTCATTCGCCGGCTCCGGTATTGTCAGCGGCATGTCGGGCCAGCTTGCGGTGCGCGGTGCCGAGATCGGCTCGGCGCTGGTGGTCAAGCTGCTTACCTTCGATCTGTCGCTGCTGGTGCCGGTCTGCCTTGTCGCCGGCACGGTCATGTTCATGGCCACCGAGCGGCGCGACTGGCGCCAGTTCGGCCGCATCCTGGTCGGCATCGGCCTGCTGCTTCTGTCGCTGGAGATGATCGGCCAGGCGTCGGAGCCGCTACGCCAGAGCACGCTGATGCCACTCATCGTCGATTACTTCTCTGGCGATCCGGTCACCGCCTACCTTCTGGCGGCGTTGGTCACCTGGCTGTTCCATTCCTCGATCGCCGCGGTGCTGCTGATGGTGACGCTGGCCGGCCGCGGCTTCATCCCGCCCGAACTCGGCATCGTGCTGGTGCTCGGTGTCAATCTCGGCTCTTCGGTCATCGCGCCGCTTCTAACCCGCAACGCAGAACCCGGCGTTCGCATCGTGCCGATCGGAAATCTCCTGATGCGCGGCATGGGTTCGCTGATCATGCTGATCCTGTTCCTGACGTTCAAGCCGCCAGTCGCCTTCTTGGGCAGCACCGTGCCCGAGCAGATCGTCAATGCCCACATCGTCTTCAACATCCTCATCCTTATCGCCGGCCTGCCGCTGGCGAGCCTGGTCTATCGCGCCTCGGAAAGGATCGTGGCGCTGGGCACCAAGCCCCAGCCCGCCAATGCGCTCGACGTCATCGAGCTTTCGGCGCTCAACGAAAGTGCGCTCGACGTGCCCAGCCAGGCATTGGCCAACGCCACCCGCGAGGTGGTGCGGGTCTGCGAGACGGTCGAGATCATGCTGAAACGGATCATCGAGCTCTATGAGAGCGCCGATGCCGACAAGATCGGCGCGCTGGCCGCACTCGACGACCGTGTCGACAGAAAGCACGCGGCGATAAAACTCTATCTGGCCAAGGTCACCAAGAACCCGCTGAGCGAGGACGAGGCCCTGCGTTGCCAGGAGCTGATCGGCGCCTGCGTCAAGCTGGAGCAGGTCGGCGACATCATCGTGCGCAACATGCTGGTCCACGTGAAGAAGAAATTCGAGCGCGGACTGGAGTTCACGCCGGAAGGCTGGCGCGAGCTTTGCGCCTTCCATGCCCTGGTGCTTGCCAATGCCAGGCTTGCCTTCAACGTGCTGGTATCCCGCGATCCGGAGACCGCTCGCCAATTGGTCCTGGAAAAGGACCGGCTGCGCGACCGCGAGAAGGAAACCAGCCAGAGCCATTTCGTGCGGCTGCGCGACGGCACCGCCAAGAGTGTCGAGACCAGTTCCATCCATCTCGACACCATTCGCGACCTCAAGCAGATCAACTCGTTGCTCGCCTCGATGGCCTATCCCGTCCTTGAAGAGCGCGGCCTGCTCACCGGTTCGCGGCTGAAGGCTGGATAGATTGCATCCACAAGCCGGGTAGCTTCAGAACATCGCCTATGAAAATTGCTGTGGGCCAAGGCGCAAAAATTATCTTTGCGCCGCTTCCCGTCTGTCGGCTAAAGGGTCGTCCAATATCTACCGGGAGGAAAGTCGATGGACACCCATTCGCGCAGCTTCGCCAAAGCGCTTTCCTGGCGCATCACCGGTACCATCGACACGATGATCATTTCGCTCGTCGTGACCGGAAGCATCAAGCTCGCCGCGGCCATCGGCCTGACTGAGGTCGTCACCAAGTCGCTGCTCTACTATCTTCACGAGCGGGCGTGGCTGAAAATTCCCTATGGAAGAAAGGCAGCCGCCTAGCTCTTGCCTCCGCGGCGGGCGCCTGACCGGCGATCAAGAAAAGCTAAAGCGGCGTCGACAATTTCTGGATTGCCCGCTGCCCTCATCCGTGGTTTTAGGCCACCTTATCCGAGGATCGCCTTTCCGCCATGCTCCCCCTCATTGCCCTGTTCATTGCCGCCTTCGCCTTCGGCACCACCGAATTCGTCATCGCCGGCGTGCTGCCGCAGGTGGCCGGTGGCCTTGGCGTCGCGATCCCGACCGCCGGTTATCTCGTGTCCGGCTATGCCGGCGGCATTGCAGTCGGCGGTCCGCTGCTGGCGCTCGCTACCAAAAGGTCCTCCCGCAAGGCCCTGCTGCTTGGACTGACTGCAGCCTTCACCATCGGCCAGGCAGCTTGCGCGCTGGCGCCCGACTTCGCCTCGATGCTGCTGTTGCGGATAGCCGTGGCCGTGGCGCATGGCGCCTATTTCGGCGTTGCCATGGTGGTGGCCGTCGGCCTGGTGCGCGAAGACCAGCGCGGCATGGCGGTGGCGCTGATCCTGTCCGGCCTCACCGTATCGAACGTAATCGGCGTTCCGGCCGGTACGGCAATCGGCAACATCTGGGGATGGCGTGCGACATTCTGGGTGATGTGTGGCCTCGGCGTGGTCGCCTTCGCGGCCATCGGCGCCCTGCTGCCGCGCAAGACGGGATCGTCGAGCCCGTCCGTCAGTCTTGGCAGTGAGGTCCGCGTACTCGCACGCCAGCAGGTCTGGACCTCGCTCATCATCATGCTGATGCTGATGATCGGCCAGTTCGGCCTGTTCACCTACATCACGCCGACGCTGCTTGAGGTCACCGGCCTCGACGAGAAATGGATACCTTGGGTGCTCCTGCTCAACGGTGTCGGCGCAACGATCGGCGTCTTTGTCGGTGGGCGGCTCGCCGACTGGAAGCTGATGCCATCGCTTATCGCCATGCTTTTCCTTCAGGCGGCAATGCTCGCCTTGATCTACGCGGTCAGCCCTTACCCGCTGCCGATGGTGATAGCGATCTTCATCTGGGGCGGCCTCAACTTCGCCATCGGCACGCCGATCCAGACCCGCATCCTGACCTGGACCGCGGATGCCTCCAACCTTGCCTCGTCACTCATTCCGTCGGGCTTCAACGTCGGCATCGCACTCGCCGCATCGCTCGGCGCGGCCATGCTCAATGCCGGCTATGGCTATCGCAGCCTGCCGGTGGTTGGCGCGATCGCCATGCTGGTCGCGGTCGCGGTCGCGCTTGCCTCGCATGTCTGGGAATGGCGCAGCCGGGCTGCGCCGCCGCTGCCGGCTGCCGCCGAATAGGGCTACAGATCGATCCGGTAGCGCAGGCTTTCCGCGCCGCCATAGGCAGCGTCTTCGAAGAAACGCCCGACAAGCTGGCCGCCATTGGCCAGAACGACCTTCTGCGAGGGCACGTTGTGAGACTTGCAGGTGATTTCGACGAAGGGCAGGCCAACCGCCCTCGCCTCCTCCAGCATCAGCCGCAGCGCCTCGGTCGCATAGCCGCGTCCCCGTTTCCACGGCACCACCGCATAGCCGATGTGGCCGAGCACGTGCGATGGCAGCGCCGCGGTGCCGGGCTGCCAGCGCAAGCCGATCGAGCCTAAGACTTCCCCGTCCCAGATCCAGCGCCGGAATCCGGGGAGCCGCGGCACCGTCGAACCGTCCGGCAAGGCAATCGGCGGTCCCTTGCCATCGGAATCGTCGAGATCGGCAAGGAAAGTCGCTGGATCCTTTTCGATAGCCGCAAGCTGCTCGCGCGTCGCGTCGAGCAGCCGCACATTGTCCGGCGACCAGCCGCGCTCGAGGGCCGCCTTGTAGGACGGCAGGTGTTCAAACGCCGGTTTGACGAGTTCGATCATGAGCGCGAGCTTTTGGCTGTCCGCCAGGATTGCGGGCGCGACGGCAAGGGCCTTCCACAGCAGCCTATTGAAGCAGGCTCTTGACGATGCCGCTCGCCTTGGAGAAATCCATCTGCCCGGCGTATTTTTCCTTGAGCGCCGCCATCACCTTGCCCATGTCCTTGACGCCGCTGGCGCCGGTCTCGGCGATGGCCGAACGGACGGCGCTTTCCGTCTCGGCCTGGCCCAGTTGCGTCGGCAGGAAGTCGCGGATGATCGCCATCTCGTCGCGCTCCTGCGCTGCAAGCTCCGGCCGCTTGCCGTCATCGAACGCCTTGGCCGATTCCTCGCGCTGCTTCACCATCTTGGCCAGGATCTGCAGGATTTCGTCATCGCTGGCCGGCTCCTTGCCGGCGCCGCGATTGGCGATGTCGCGGTCGTGAATGGCCGCCTGGATCAGCCGCAATGTCGGCAGCCGGCGCTTGTCCTGCGATTTCATCGCGCTCTTCAGGGATTCGGCGATTTTGCCTCGCATAGTGCTTTCTCCTTCGAATGCGGCGGACAATAGCCGTGCCGAAAGCCCAAGGCAAATGCGACACTACCGGCAAATCCCTGATATTGTTCGACGAAATAAATCCAGGCTCGTACGGCGCGGCATCATTGACCGCCTTGGCGCCTTCCCCTATGTACTGGGCCTTGCATGAATTGAATTCTAGTGCACGTCGCCCAAAAATGCGTAGCGGTTTTGGGGCCACGACATGCACAAGTGAAAAGTTAGCGCGCCGAGGCTGTGAGATCGCCGCTTCGCGCCTTTTGTTGCGCCGACTGAGGGGCGCAACCTTTAGGAGTGCCGCCATGGCAACGATGACCGCCGCGTCAACCCTCCCTTGGGCTACCGAGAAGCCGACAGCCCTGCTGGTTCTGGCCGACGGCACCGTCATCGAGGGCCGCGGTCTTGGCGCCTCCGGCTCCGCTGTCGCCGAGGTCTGCTTCAACACTGCGCTGACCGGCTATCAGGAGATCCTCACCGACCCGTCCTATGCCGGCCAGATCGTCACCTTCACCTTCCCGCATATCGGCAATATCGGCACCAATGACGAAGACATCGAGGACCTCAACCCGCTGGCCCGCGCCGGTGCCGTCGGCGCCGTGTTCAAGGCCGATGTCACCAACCCGTCGAACTACCGCGCCGGAGCCGGTCTCGACCAGTGGCTGAAGAAGCGCGGCATCGTCGCACTTTCAGGCATCGACACGCGGGCGCTGACCGCGCTGATCCGCGAAAAGGGCATGCCCAACGCCGTCATCGCGCACGCGCCCGACGGTATTTTCGACATCGATGACCTCAAGCGCCGCGCCGCCGCATGGTCCGGGCTTATCGGGCTTGATCTCGCCAAGGAGGTCACCTCCGGCCAGTCCTCGGTGTGGCGCGAGACGCCCTGGATCTGGAACGAGGGCTTTGGCGAACAGGCCGGCCCGTCGATGCACGTCGTCGCCATCGACTACGGCGTCAAGCGCAACATATTGCGCCTGCTTGCCGGCCTCGGCGCCAAGGTCACCGTGGTGCCGGCCAAGACCGGCGCCGAGGAGATCATGGCGATGCGGCCGGACGGCATTTTTCTGTCCAACGGCCCCGGCGATCCGGAAGCCACCGGCGACTACGCCGTGCCGGTCATCCAGGATCTGTTGAAGACCGAAATCCCGCTGTTCGGCATCTGCCTCGGCCACCAGATGCTGGCGCTGGCGCTGGGCGGCAAGACCGCAAAAATGCATCAGGGCCACCACGGCGCCAATCATCCGGTCAAGGACCACACCACTGGCAAGGTCGAGATCGTCTCGATGAACCATGGCTTTGCCGTCGACGCCGACTCGTTGCCGAGCGGCGTCGAGGAAACCCATGTCTCGCTCTTCGACGGTTCGAATTGCGGCATTGCGCTCACCGGCAGGCCAGTCTTCTCGGTCCAGCATCATCCCGAAGCCTCGCCCGGCCCGCAGGATTCGCACTATCTGTTTCGCCGCTTCATCAATCTCATCCGCGAAAAGCGCGGCGAGCCGGCACTGGCCGAGCGTGTCTAGCGCATTGCGAAAAAACGGATTTGACTGACGGCGCCGGCCGGGCTCCCGGCGCCGATCAAGCCCCGTCCGTCACCGCTTCCTGCGCGTGCATGCGTTTGACTTCCTTCGGCGTCGGCTTGGCCACCCTGGTGACGAAGACGACGAGCGCCAGCGTGAGGAAAATCGCGCCGAGCAGATACGGGGCACCGCCGAAAACCACGGGCGCGCTCGGCCCCGTGAACCAGGAAAAGATCGCCGTATAAAGCAGCGGTGTGATGATCGAGGTGATCGAGAAGATCGAGGTCATCGCACCCTGGAGTTCGCCCTGGGCGGAAGGTGGCACCTTGGCGGCCGCCAGGCTTCTGAGCGGCGGGTCGGCCAACGCCTCGAGACATCCGACGACGATCACTGCATAGATCATCCAGCCTTGTGACGCGAAGGCGTAGCCGAAGGCGCTGAGTGCGGTAAATGCCAGACCGATTACCGCCGTCTTCCACTCGCCAAGTTTAGGGATCACGCGCGGCAGGACTGTCGCCATGACGATCGCCCCGCACAGGCCGAAGACGCCGAGCGAGAAGCCGATCTGTTGTTCGCTCCAGCCATAGCGATAACTGGAGACGAATGACCAGACCGCAGGATACATCATGTGCCCGAGCGTCATCAGAAAGAAGACAAGTCCGATCCAGCCGATACCTTCGTAGTTGCGCATCTGGACGAGCGTGCCGACCGGGTTCGCGCGTTTCCACTCGAAGCGGCGACGGTGCTTGTTATCAAGCGTTTCCGGCAACAGAAACAGCGCGATCAGAAAGTTTGCGAAAGCAAGCCCGGCAGCGAAATAGAACGGCACACGCGGCCCGAACGTGCCGAGCAACCCGCCCAGAACCGGCCCGATGACGAAGCCGACGCCGAAAGCAATGCCGAGCAGCCCGAAATTCTTCGCACGATTTTCGTCGGTCGAGATATCGGCAATGAATGCCGATGTCGTGGAATAGCTGGCGCCGGAAATGCCGGCCAGCACGCGGCCGATGAACAGCATCGGATAGGACCAGGCGATGGCGCAGATCAGATTGTCGATAGCGAACGTCAGCACCGAGGCGAGCAGAATCGGCCGCCGCCCAAACCGGTCGCTCAACCCGCCCATCACTGGTGCGAAAACGAACTGCATCGCCGCATAGACGAAGAACAGCCAGCCGCCCTCGATAGCCGCCTCACTGATGCCGACGCCGGTCAATTCCCTGAGATAGGCCGGCAGCACCGGCATAATGATGCCGAAGCCAATGACGTCGAGCAGCAGGGTGGTGAAAACAAGCGCGAGGCCCCGCCTGGCGGTTTTGGGGTCTATCATGATGGTATCTCCTCGGGCCGCCCGAGCGAACGGGAACACACCTTATAGGCGAGCACATCGCTGGGAACAATGAGGGAACGAGCAGAGTGTTTTCGTGCTGACATCCCCTGACTGCGATCCAGTCTCTCGGATTACGAGAAAACCGTCGGCTCAGATCGGGTTGTTGAACGTGTCGCAGTCCGATAGCTTGCCGTTCTGGAAGCCGCGCGCCAGCCAGGTCTGCCGCTGCTGCGACGTGCCGTGGTTGAAGCTTTCCGGCACGACGTAGCCCTGCATCTTCTTCTGCAGCGTGTCGTCGCCGATCTGCTTGGCGGCGTTCAGTGCCTCCGCCATGTCGCCCTGTTCCAAGATGCCCTTCTGACCGGTGAAATGTGCCCAGATGCCGGCAAAGCAATCGGCCTGCAGCTCGACCTGCACCGACATCTGGTTGGCGTCGGCTTCGCTCATATTCTGCCGCATCTGGTTGAATTTGGGCAGGATGCCGGTCAGGTTCTGCACGTGATGGCCGACCTCGTGCGCGATAACATAGGCCTGTGCGAAATCGCCCGAGGCGCCGAACTGCTGGTCGAGTTGCTGGAAGAAGGTGGTATCGAGATAGACCTTGCGATCGTTGGGACAGTAGAATGGTCCGGCCGCTGACGAGGCAGAACCGCAGGCGGAGCGGATCTGGCCGCTGAACAGGACCAGTTTTGGATCTTGATAGGTCAGACCCTCGGACTGGAAAATACCGGTCCACGTATCCTCGGTCTCGGCCAGCACGGTCGACACGAACTGCTTCATCTCGTCGGACGCCGGCGCACCGGTGCCGCCGCCCTGCCC
>NZ_SUEG01000041.1:0-6761 GCF_005063415.1 Mesorhizobium sp. | reverse complement strand
CCGCCGCCGCCAGGCTGCAAGCCGCTGTCATCGAGAATTTGGCTCGGGTCGAAGCCGAAATACCACCCTGCCAGGAAAATCAACGCTACGATGATAATGCCCGACATGCCGCCGCCGCCGGCGCGACCGCCTATCGGGATGCGAAACTGCCCCGGACCGCCGCCAAGCCCGCCACTCTGGCCGCGCTCGTCCTCGACATTGTCACTTTGACGGCGGCCTCTCCAGAGCATGGCAACTCCCCGTGATGCACGTTTGCAATCAACCCGCCGATGTCCTGGCCGGTTCCAACCCAGCAAACAATTATCCCAATGGTTACGCCAAGTCACAGTATTTTTCGTGCGAGCAAGCAACACTTGCTGACGCTTGTTTGCTCCGGTCGAGAGATCGCAAGGCCTGTGGCGTCCACGCCGCTTGTAGGAGCGATGGGCGCGACGAGATGGGCCGGCCGTGCTTTTTAGCGGGCGGCGATTATCGCCTTGCGAAACGCTTCGAGCGTCTCGGCGCTGACATGATGCTCGATGCCCTCGGCGTCGATGCGCGCCGTTTCGGCGCTGACGCCGAGCGAGCGCAGGAAGGCCTCGACCGTCTGGTGGCGAATGCGGCTCTCTTCCGCAACCTTGCGGCCGGCATCGGTCAGGAACACGCCGCGATAGGGTTTCCGGGAGACCAGCCCGTCGGCGCACAGCCGCGTCAGCATTTTCGCCACGGTCGGCTGGGCGACGCCGAGCCGTGCCGCGATGTCAACCTGGCGTGCCTCGTTGCCGTCCTCGATCAGGTCGGCGATGAGCTCGACATAATCCTCGACCAGCGCGCTGCGGCGCGCTTCACGCGTCTGCCTGAAGCCTTCCGAGTGGATTTCTGCGTCAGGCAGCGGCTTTTCGCGAGGAACCGGTCTTTTCTTCAGCGCCAATACGCGCTCCTCCCGGCAGTTTGAATCGACATTGCAGTCATAACACGGAACCCTATTCGTTCTGGCCGTTTATTTCCATTCGGTGGCCGGCGCAACCGGCGTTCACTGCCGTTCTGGTCGCGCCGTCAAGCGGCACACGAAAAAGCACGAACAATGAAATATAGCATATTGCATAATGTTCAGCCGTGGCATAGATAAGGAGACAACATCAATCGCTCCAGTGGAAAGCCATTTCATGTCGGAAGCCGAAGCCACCTCAGCCCCCCGGTCCATGTGGCGATTTGCCCGCCCGGAGGACGGCGAGCAGCCCAGCCTTCGCGAAGTCAACGCCACGATCGCCGTGCCGCACTCGGGGATTTGGCTTCGCCGGCTGTTTGCCTTCATGGGGCCGGGCTACATGGTTTCGGTCGGTTATATGGATCCGGGCAATTGGGCGACCGACCTCGCCGGCGGGGCCCAGTTCGGTTACACGCTGCTGTTCATCATCATGTTGTCGAACCTGATGGCGATCCTGCTGCAGGCGCTCGCCGCCAGGCTTGGCATCGCCACTGGCCGCGACCTTGCGCAGGCGTGCCGCGCCTATTATCCGCGACCGGTCAATTTCATGCTTTGGGTCGCTTGCGAATTGGCCATCATCGCCTGCGACCTGGCCGAGGTCATTGGCACGGCGATCGCCTTGCAACTGCTGTTCGGGATTCCGCTGATCGGCGGCGCCATCATCACCGCGCTCGATGCCTTTCTGCTGCTGTTGCTGATGAACAAGGGTTTCCGTTTCCTCGAGGCCTTCATCATAGCGCTTTTGATTATCATCTTCGGCTGCTTCGCCATTCAGATCTTTGCCGCCGCCCCGCCGGTCGGCTCCATCCTGCATGCGATGTTCGTGCCGTCGTCCGAGATCGTCACCAATCCGGCCATGCTCTACATCGCCATCGGCATCATCGGCGCCACAGTGATGCCGCACAATCTCTATCTGCACTCCTCGATCGTGCAGACCCGCGCCTATGAGCGCACCGATCGCGGCAAGCGCGACGCCATCAAATGGGCGACGACCGACTCTACCATCGCACTGGTACTGGCGCTGTTCGTCAATGCCTCCATCCTGATCGTATCGGCGGTGGCGTTCCACGGCACCGGTCATCATGACGTTGCCGAGATCGGCCAGGCCTTCGAGCTTCTGTCGCCGCTGCTCGGCCTCGGCATCGCGTCCATTCTGTTTGCCGTAGCGCTGCTTGCCTCCGGCCTGAACTCGACGGTGACGGCGACGCTCGCCGGCCAGATCGTGATGGAAGGGTTCCTGCGTCTGCGCATCCCGCAATGGGCGCGCCGCCTGCTGACGCGCGGCATCGCCATCGTCCCGGTGGTGGTGGTCACTGCGCTCTATGGCGAGAAGGGAACCGGCCAGTTGCTGGTTTTCAGCCAGGTAATCCTGTCGATGCAGCTTCCCTTCGCTGTCGTACCGCTGGTGCAGTTCGTCTCGGACAAGCGCAAGATGGGTAATTTCGCCATTTCCCGCGCCGTCGCCATGCTGGCCTGGGTGGTCGCCGCGCTCATCCTGGTGCTCAACTTCAAGCTGCTCTACGATACGGTCGTCGGTCTGGGCTGAGCGTTTCTCTGCTCCAAGCCGACGCAACAAGGTCGGCAGTCATCTGCCCTTCCAGCCCTGAAAATTTGCCGACCGCTGTCGGACAAATGTCCGTTCGCCCGTCCTTGGCTCGAAGTCCGGCCATGACGGCACGGATCAGGGAAAGGGAGCTCCAATGAGGAAGATCATCGCCGCAACATTCGTCAGCCTCGACGGCGTCATGCAGGCGCCCGGCGGCCCGCAAGAGGACCCTGTCGGCGGCTTCAAATTCGGCGGCTGGACGTTTCACTACTGGGACGATGTGATGGGCGCCGCCATGGGCGAGACGTTTTCAAAACCGTTCGCGCTGCTTCTCGGCCGCAAGACCTACGACATCTTCGCCGCCCACTGGCCTTATCAGAAGAATGACCCGATCGCCGACAGCTTCAACGCCGTCACGAAATATGTGGCGACGCACAGGCCAGATACGCTGTCCTGGCAAAACAGCCAGCCGCTCGGCAGCGATGTCGTGGCGACGTTGCGCCGGATGAAGCAGGAGGACGGCCCGGACCTGCTCATTCAGGGATCGAGCGAGTTGATCCAGACCTTGCTCGCCAATGACCTGATCGACGAGATCAGCCTGCTGATTTCCCCGCTGGTCCTGGGCAAGGGCAAAAAACTGTTCGGCAGGGGCACGATACCTGCCGCCTTCAAGCTGACCCGTTCGCAGACATCGACCACTGGCGTGCTGATGGCGAGCTATGAACGCTCCGGCGAGATCAAGACTGGGTCCTTTGCTCCGGAACAGCCGTCCGAAGCCAAGATCGAGCGGCGCAAGAACTGGAAGTAGATGCTGCGGGGCGATCAAGGACGGCTGAACACCGGCCGTCCTTTTTGCTGTTTTCTAAGCCGCCTCTCGCCGCCGTGCCAACCCATCGCGAAGGTGGCCCGCGAATGCCAATGCAGCCGGCGCGACGCCGTGCTTCGGCAAATGCAGATTGATTGAAAAATTCGGCAATGACGGCAGTTCCGGATCGTTGGCCAAAATATCGAGGTCGGCAGGCACGGTTGACGCCAACCAGGTGGTGACGGCCAAGTCCGAACGCACCGTCGCCGTCGTCGCGTCGATGCTGCCGTTTTCGAAGACGGTGCGCCATTCCAGCCCGTGCTCGTTAAGCGCCTCCAGCACCACCGGGCGGAACGCGCAGGTCTCGGCGACCATCGAAACCGGCAAGGGTCGCTTGCGGCGGGCGCCACCGCCTTTGGCGCCGACCCAGACCAGCCGGTCGACAACAAGGCATTCGCCGGCCGACCGACCGATCGGCTCCTCGATCACCGCGAGCTCAATCGCGCCCGCCGCCAAGGCCGCAGCCAACTCCGGCGACGAGGCGCAGACAAGCGAGATCTCGACCTGCGGATAGGCCTCGGCATAGGCCTTGAGCACCGGCGCAAGCAAGGTGCCGACAAGGTCGTACGGCACTCCGAGCCGCACCTGACCGGCAACCGCATCGCCCGCCATCTCCGCCAGGATCTCGTCATTGAGGGAAAGCAGGCGCTTGCCCTTGCCGAACAATCGCTCGCCGGAGCGGGTCAATCGCAATCCGCGCCGATCGCGGTCGAACAGGCTGCAGCCGAGAACCTCTTCCAGACGCTTGATCTGCTGGCTGACGGCACCTTGCGTCAAATGCAGCGCGTTGGCCGCCGCCGTCATGCTGGCCTTGTCGACAACGGTGACGAAGGTTCGAACCAGGGCAGTGTCGAGGTTGCGGAGCATCCGGCTATTATATTTGCTAATGCGTATCATAGCAAACATTGCATTTACTAATGAGCCGAACAGCCTACCGTGCAGGCTTCAAAGGAAGCAGCATGTTTGAAACCGTCCTTCCCCTCGTCGCGTTCGCACTGGTCTCAACCTCAACCCCCGGCATGGCCACGACCTTGTCGACAGCGTCCGGCGCGCAGTTCGGCTTTCGCCGCTCTATCCCGCTGATGGCCGGAAGTGCGGCCGGCCTGGCCACGGTGGCTGCGGCAGGTGCTGTCGGGCTCGCCGGTCTGCTGGCCGCCGCTCCTTCGCTGCAACTGGCGATGAAAATAGCCGGTACCCTCTATCTGATGTGGCTTGCCCTCAAGATCGGCCGCAGCGGCCCGCCCAACCTGGACGTGGCCATGGCAAAGCCGAACAGCTTTTTCGGCGGCGCCGGCCTGCAATGGATGAATCCCAAGGGCTGGGCCATGGGGCTGGGAGCGGCGGCATCTTTTGCCGCGCTCGCCAACGGACCGCTGCAGCTCGCCTTGCTGCTCGGCACGGTCTTCGGTCTTGCCGCGGCCCTATCGCTGGCGGCGTGGTGCGTGGCGGGCACGCTGCTCGCCCGGTTGCTGCGAACCGAGCGGCAGTGGCGCATGCTCAACGCCGTGCTTGGCCTGCTGCTGGCCGCCTCGATCATCCCGATGTGGCGGACAGCGTAAGACCAAGCTGTGGCATGTCGCTCAGCAGCGCTTCGAGGAGATGTTTGGAAAGGAGCAGGCGGCAAGCCTGCGAGCGGCGCTGGACGAAATCGCCGCGCTGGATTTTGACGCAGCGCCGGCCGCGAGTTGAATTATCGGCGGCCGGCAGCCAAGCTTTGCTAACAAGCCTTATTCGGCCGGCATCGCCACCGGACGCGCCGCCAGATGGCCCGCCAGCACCACGCCCAAACCAATGATCGGGAATGCCGCCGCGACCACGCCGAGGTCGGCCGGTGCGCCATAGCGCAGCACCGCAGCGCCAACCACGGCACCCAGTGCGACGCCGAGATAGAGTGCCGAAGCGTTCAGCGACAGCACGATGGGGGCGGCATCGGGCGCCAGCTTGATGATGCGGCTGGCCTGCGCCGGCGGGAACGCCCAGCCGACGATGCCCCCCGGCACCATCATGGCCATCAGTGCCGGCCCGGCGATCTCGCGCGGCAGTAATATCGGGATCAGCGAAAACGTGACCAGCATGGCGGCACTCAGCGCCAGCGACCAGCAGACGGTGCGCGTCGCGCCGAAACGGTCGGCGGCCTGCCCGCCGCCGATATTGCCGATGACCGCGCCAACGCCGAAGGCGAGCAGCATTCCGGGTAGCGCGATCGGGCTTAGGCCGCCGCCTTCGATGGCGAGCGGCGCGACAAAGGCAAAGACGGTGAAGGCGCCGATCAGTGCCAGGATCGTCGTCACCAGGATAGGCATGACGCCGGGGCGGAGTGCCGCTGCCAGCCGCATCCGGAGCGGCAGCCTGGTGCCGACGATGCCGCGCGGCAGCCGGTACCACAGGATCGCGCCGGCGAGCGCGCCGAGGCCGGCAATGGCAAAGAACGTGCCGCGCCAGCCGGCGACGGTCGCGACAAGCGCGCCGAGCGGCGCGCCGACCGCGACCGCCACGGTGGTGCCGCCGACGACCACGGCAATGGCGCGGGCGCGATGATGGTCGTCGACAAGCGCAACGGCTGTTCCCTGTGCGGTCGCCGCAAACAGGCCTGACGACAGCGCCATGACGATGCGCGCGACCAACAGCAATTCGAAGGAGGAACTCAGCGCCGCGGCGACGTTGCCCAACACGAAGAACACCAGCGTCCACAATATGACGCGGCGCCGGTCCCATTCGCCGGTCAGCGTTGCCAGGATCGGCGTGCCGATCGCATAGGCCAACGCAAACGCGGTGATCAGCGTGCCGGCGAGCGGAACGGAGATGGCGGCATCCTTTGCAATGTCGGGCAAAAGGCTGGAGATGACGAAACCTTCGGTCGAAATCGTGAACGATCCGAGCGCAAGCCAGATGAGGCGCTTATCCATGGCAATTTCCTTAGTTCAAAGGTTCTTGAACAATTGGACATAACAGGCCATAATGTCAATGAGCTTGTGCAGACTAATCGAACCTTACTGACAGCCCTGTGTCAGGACAGGCCCGAACACCACCAGAACCGCGAAGGATCAGATGCGTTGAAATCGGCCCCGAATGTGCTTAATTCCTGGGCATGACCTTGCCCCATCCCACCGCCGACCAGATCAGCCTGCCGAACGTGCTTGCCGTGCTCGGCGATCCGACGCGGCTGGCCATCGTGCGCTATCTCGCGAGCAAGGAGGGCGTGCCGCTGAATTGCAGCCGGTTCCTCGATCTCTGCTCGAAGACCAATCTGAGCTACCATTTGGCCAAGCTGCGTGAGGCCGGCGTCACCCGAACCGAAGCAGTTGGCACCAGCCGGCTGATCACGCTGCGCCGTGACGATCTCGACGGCCGCTTCCCGGGTCTGCTCGACAGCGTCATTGCCG
>NZ_SUEG01000418.1 GCF_005063415.1 Mesorhizobium sp. | reverse complement strand
AGCGCTATCCGCACCGCAACGCCGACGGTCTGATTGTCGACGGTTGCGGCATCGACATGCGCATTCTGATTGTTCGTTACCGCGAACTCGATGGGCTGGTACAGCAGGCGAAAGCCGAGAAAGCAGCCGCCTGCGCTGCGCTGCGGCGCTATCGTGGGGGGCTGCGCAATCTCCGGTACGCTTTGGTAACCGCCACCGGACTCTCAGAGCGCGCCCGATCACGGCTTGAGGCGCGACTTGAG
>NZ_SUEG01000417.1 GCF_005063415.1 Mesorhizobium sp. | reverse complement strand
GGCCCGGGAACGAACCCGGCCACGGAACTGAGATTGAGCACCCCGCCCCGTCGGCGCGCCACCATTCCCGGCAGAAAATGGAGGGTCAGTTCTGTGAGGGAATGTATGTTGAGATCGATGATGCCCAGTTGACCATCAATAGGCAGCGCCGTCGTCGCGCCCCGCAGGCCATAGCCGGCGCTGTTGACCAGGACATCACAGACCAGGCCGTGTGTGGACAGAAAGCCCTCCAGGCGCGTTGG
>NZ_SUEG01000416.1 GCF_005063415.1 Mesorhizobium sp. | reverse complement strand
GATCCGCCTGGCCACCGTCGATATCGGCGCCTGGGTGCTGCCGCTCATAGGCCTCGCCCTGGTGGCGCCGCGGGTCGGCGTCGGCGGCCGTTTCGTCCATTATGTCGTGGCCAGCAACTGGGCCTCGGCGATCATCGCCTGGATGATGCTGCCATCGGCGTTGATCCGGCTTTTCCTGACGTCGGCCAACGAAGTCTCCGGACTGGTGTCGCTGCTGCTGTTCGCGCTGTCGATGGTATTGACC
>NZ_SUEG01000415.1 GCF_005063415.1 Mesorhizobium sp. | reverse complement strand
ATCTTCCGCCAGCTGACCAGCCCGAACCGGCCGAGCGGTGCGCGGCCGATGAAGATATTCTCCGCCACGGTCAGCGTCGGGATCAGGCTCAGTTCCTGGTAGATGGTAACGATGCCGTGGCGCTTGGCATCCTGCGGATTGTGCGGGCTGAATTCGACACCGTCGAAGACGATGCGACCGCTGGACGGTGGCATCACGCCGGACAGGATCTTGAGCAGCGTCGATTTGCCGGCGCCGTTCTCGCC
>NZ_SUEG01000414.1 GCF_005063415.1 Mesorhizobium sp. | reverse complement strand
GAGGGCACGCAACGGCCCGGCTGAGCAGCCGGGGCGGGCCTTATCGTCGAGGCACTGGATCGCATCGCCACATGGTTGCGATATGAAAGCCACCGTTTCGGATATTGCCAGAAGCTGCGGCCTGTCGACCGCGACGGTCGATCGCGTGCTCAACAACCGGCCGGGAGCCAGCGCCGCCAACCGGCAGCGCGTGATGGAGGCGGCCAAGCAGCTCGGCTATCTGCCGGTCGTCGACCAGGTCGCGTTGC
>NZ_SUEG01000413.1 GCF_005063415.1 Mesorhizobium sp. | reverse complement strand
CAGCCAAGCCGCTGATAGCCCGCGGCATCGGCGACGAGCTGACGCTCGTGCCGGGTTTCCCGGCGCTGGGTCTGGTGCTCGTCAATCCCGGCACTGCCGTCTCGACGGCCGACGTGTTCGAGGCGCTTGGCCGCCGCGACAATGCGGGGCTGCCGCCGCTGCCGCGCAACCTCGACTTCCACAGCATCCGCAACTGGCTGGAGATCACCCGCAACGATCTCGAGCCTGCGGCGCGCGCAATCCAGCCC
>NZ_SUEG01000412.1 GCF_005063415.1 Mesorhizobium sp. | reverse complement strand
AGCCTACCTCGTGCGCGCCATCGAGACCTATGTTCACGCGGGTATTCCAAGGGGCTATTCTGCCACCGAAGCTGAAATCGAAAGCGTGCTCGCAATCTACGACTCGTATGACGCAAGTTTGGGGGCTCCTGCGGAAGCTCTAAAGGGCGCCGGGCTCCTGCAGCAGTTTCGCGACGCAATCTATAGCGGGTACGACTTCACCCAAGTGGGCGGCAAGCTTGCGTCAGTTCGAGCGTCGCTAATGGCGG
>NZ_SUEG01000411.1 GCF_005063415.1 Mesorhizobium sp. | reverse complement strand
GTCAAAAGCAACCGTCATGGAGGGGTGAGGGATGAACAACATTGGCTATATGCTTTCTCTGATCGGGGACGGCCTGAAGCGCCAAGATGTGACCTTATTCTATTCACAATCCGCGCCACTACAACGGGTTTCTGCCATTTCACGCAAGAATCGAGAAGCAAATTGCTTCACCGCTTCTGCCAATTTATAGAGCCGCTTTGGGTATGTAAGGTCGCGGCGCCGGAGACTTTTTAGCGCGCCGGTAGAGA
>NZ_SUEG01000410.1 GCF_005063415.1 Mesorhizobium sp. | reverse complement strand
AGCAATAATGCGTCCACCAACCGACGGTGGAAGAACGTTACTGTGGAGCCGGGGGAGTGGTCACCCACAGAAGCAGTGCAACGCCGATCACGTAGGGCAACAGCACGACCGCCAGCGCTACCCAAAAGCCGGGATCCGCCAAAACACCCATTTCACTGCGAAGCTGTTCCATCGCGTGTCTCCAAGGAGGGCGTTTTTTCAGCCTTCAGCCGCTGCTCCCGGAGCCGAGCCGTCTTTGCGTCTCGGGCCG
>NZ_SUEG01000409.1 GCF_005063415.1 Mesorhizobium sp. | reverse complement strand
CGAGACTCCCAACCTCTAGAGGCGAAGGCCGCCTGCCCTACGCAGGCGGTTTTTTTGTTGACCTTGCCCATGTCCGACAGCCCTGCCCAAGGTTCTTTTTTCTATCCGAACACGTCGGACGATCCCGATCGTACCGATGTGCTGCGTAATAAGTTCGGCATCGAGACTCATTCCGAACTCCGCATAGAAGAATACCGCGCCACGGCTTTCCGCATGGCGGAAATTGCCGAAGGCGACGGCCCGCAAGGGC
>NZ_SUEG01000040.1 GCF_005063415.1 Mesorhizobium sp. | reverse complement strand
GTGGGCGGGAACTCGGCGTGGAGCGGTTAACGCATCTAATGCCGCCGCAACACCTTCGGCGCGTGGCCGTGCTCCTCCCGGAACGCCCGGGCAAAGCTCGACATTGAGGCGAAGCCGCAGGCCAGCGCGACGTCGCGCACCATCAGCGTCGAATGGGCCAAGAGGTCGGCGGCGCGCTTCAGCCGCAGGCGGCGGTAATAGCCGTTGGGCGAGATGCTGAGTTCGGAGCGGAAATTGCGTTCGAGCTTATCGGAGGAGACACCAAGCCGCCCCGCCAGCTCCGCCATGCCGAGCCGCTCCTCCACCCGATCCTCCATGATGGCGATGGCCGACAGCACCAGCTCGTTCTGCACGCCGGTGCGCAAGCGCAGCGGCATCAGCTTGCGGTCGACGCTGGAGCGCAGCGGGCTGTGCACGAACCATTCGGCGACGCCGGCCGCGAGTTCGGCGCCATAGTCGTTGGTGATGATTTCCAGCATCATGTCGAGACTGCCGACGCCGCCGGCCGAAGTAAAGCGCTTGCGGTCGATGACATAGAGATCGCGCCTCAGCTCGATATCCGGAAACGCCTCGGTGAAGGCCGCCTGGCTGGTCCAGTGCAAGGTGCAGGCATGGCCGTCGAGCAGGCCCGCGCGGGCGAGGAAGAACGCCGCGTCAGCCACCGCACCGATATGGGCGCCGCCGCGCAGGCTCTTGCGGATCCAGCTCACCGCATCGTGCGCGACGAGATGATCGGCATCGCCGCCCGAGCAGACAACGATGCGATCGACCTTCGGCGCGTCATGGGCGGCAAAGCCGGGCTGGATGACGACGCCGTTCGAGGCCTCCACCGGACCTTCGGCGGCGCCGACGATGATCCAGCGGTAGCAGTCCCGCTTCGCCAGCACGTTGGCGGCGCGGAGCGGCTCGATGACCGAGCTGAACGCCATCATCGGGAACCCGGGGAAGACCAGGATGGCGAAGGTGAGCGGGGCGTCGCTTGCCGTTGGTTGGTTGCGCGGTCGGTTGTTCATGGTGTGCATTACAATTCTGCCAGATGCCGCTTAGTCAATTACAATTGCGGGACGGATGGCGCCGCCCCTCATTGCCCTGCCGGGCATTTCTCCCCGTATAGTGACGGGGAGAAATGGGCCTGCACCAAGGGTTTGCCAATAGCGCAGACAAAAACGCCCACGCTACTTCCTAATCGCGCTCGATGATGACATGCGTGGCCTTCGGCGTCGCGACCTGCTCGCTGCAGCGATAGCCGAGCTTAGGCATGTCGATGCCGGCAAAAAGGCTCTCGCCGGCGCCTAGCAGGACCGGTGAGATCGCCAGATGCATTTCGTCGATGAGCTTTTCCTGGAGATATTGGCGGATCGTGGCGACGCCGCCGCCGAGCCGTACATCCTTGCCGTCAGCCACTGCTTTCGCCTTCTCCAGCGCCGAATGGATGCCGTCGGTGACGAAATGGAAAGTCGTGCCACCTTCCATGACGATGGGCTCACGCGCATGGTGCGTCAGCACGAAGACCGGCACGTGGTAGGGTGGGTTGTCACCCCACCAGCCTTTCCAGCTGTCATCCGGCCATTCGCCGCGGATCGGCCCGAACATGTTGCGGCCCAGGATCCATGCGCCGACATTTTCGAAGCTGCGCGCCGCGAACGCCTCGTCCGTGTCCGTGGTCCCGCCATCCTTGCCGAGGACCATCTTGCGGAAGGTGCGGGTGCCGAACATCCATTCGTGCAGGGCCTCCCCGCCAATACCCAGCGGATTCTTCAGGTCTTGGTCGGGACCGGCGCCGAAGCCGTCGATCGACAGGGTGAAAGCCTTGACGCGAAGTTTGGACATGAGAGCCTCCTCGATAACCAATTGTGAGATGCAAGCAGTTATCGGATAGCTTAACTGATTGCATTTTGCAAGCGGTATTTTGAATCGCCGGTGGGGCAATCACTTCCAAATCATGTTGGAATAACCAATCTCAATGTCGGCGCCGCCCCTCATCCGCCTGCCGGCAGCTTCTCCCCGCATAGTGACGGGGCGAAGGGGCTGGCCGCAACGTCGGCGATGTTTTTGCAACGCTGGAGATTGGCGAAATCTTTTGCCAACGCGTCTTTCTCCCGGTCACTTTACGGGGAGAAATGCCGGGCAGGGCAATGAGGGGCAGCGTAAGCCTGAAGCGATTGTCCTGCGGCGGCCATGTCACGTCTTGGACGAAGGAGCGCTACTCGATGTAGACGCTACAAAGGCGCATCACCCCTTGAGCATCGCCGCCACTTCAGGCGCGAAATAGGTCAGGATGCCGTCGCAGCCGGCGCGCTTGAAGGCGAGCAGCGATTCCAGCATCGCCTTTTCGCCGTCGATCCAGCCGTTGGCGGCGGCGGCCTTGATCATCGAATATTCGCCCGAGACCTGATAGGCGAACGTCGGCATCTGCAACTCGTCCTTCAGCCGGCGGATGATGTCGAGATAGGGCAGGCCGGGCTTGACCATCAGCATGTCGGCGCCCTCGGCGAGATCCTGCTCGGCCTCGCGCACCGCTTCGTCGGAATTGGCGTGGTCGATGTAATAGGTCTTCTTGTCGCCCTTGAGCAGGCCGGCGGTGCCGACCGCCTCACGATAGGGGCCGTAAAAGGCGGATGCGAACTTGGTCGCATAGGACATGATCGCTACATCCTGAAACCCATTGGCGTCCAGCGCATCGCGGATGGCACCGATCCGGCCGTCCATCATGTCCGAGGGGGCGATGATGTCGGCCCCTGCCGCCGCCTGGATGACGGCCGCCGCCGTCACTTGCTCCACCGTTTCATCATTGACGATAATGCCCTCGCGCAAGATGCCGTCATGGCCATGCGAGGTGAACGGGTCAAGCGCGGCGTCGGTGATGATGCCGATCTCCGGGACTGCGTGCTTGATGGCGCGGGTGGCACGGTTGATGATGTTTTCCGGATCGAGGATGTGCGAACCGGTCTGATCACGCAGGCCGAGCTCCACATTGGGGAAAGTGGCGATCGCCGGAATGCCAAGCTTAGCCGCGCGCTCAGCCTCCTTGACGGCGAGGTCGAGCGACAGGCGGAACACGCCGGGCATGGCGGCGATCGGTTCGCGCACGTGTCTGCCGTCGACGACGAAGATCGGCCAGATCAGATCGTCGACCGAGAGCCGGTTCTCCTGGACAAGGCGGCGCGACCAATCGGCCTTGCGCATGCGCCGCAGCCGCCGGCTGCCGGTGATCTCGTCGACGCTGCGCGCGCCGGCAGGCTTTGCAGGGGTGAATTTGTTCATCGCAAAAACTCCGGATCGGCGGCTTTTACCACGAGCCTCCGCTGCTGACCAATGCGACACGATTGTGCCAGCGGTCCTGTTGGGCGCTATTCTGGTTGACCATTGCCTGACAGGATCTGCGCAGCACCCCGCATGGCGACGCGGAATGCCTCGTCGAAGCTAACGCCGCGCACTTGCCATTTGTAGCTCTTGCCCTTCATGACAAGCCGCCAATCGGCGACCCAGCCAAGTTCCTTATCGCGCCAGATGATGCTGCCGGCGAGTGCCTGGTCGGCGCCGGCTTTCCTCGCAAGCTGGTCCAATGTCGCCATGTCGGCATGGCTGAGGCTTCGGTCGTCCAGCTTTGAGGCGGAGAGTAGCGAC
Source organism: Mesorhizobium sp. (assembly GCF_005063415.1). Taxonomy (GTDB): domain Bacteria; phylum Pseudomonadota; class Alphaproteobacteria; order Rhizobiales; family Rhizobiaceae; genus Mesorhizobium. The sequence goes on along the minus strand of NZ_SUEG01000040.1, from coordinate 36,177 downwards.
GCTGCGGGAAATACAATCCGCATGACCAGTGGACCGGTGGCATTGGCAAAGGATTCGCGCATCGCCGGTCCGCGCTGATCGTCCGCGGTCAGCGCGAAATGTCTCGCGCCTTGCTCCGCGCTGAGAAAAATCGCCAAGCGTGGCCGCTCGGCAAGCCATGGCTTGCTGCCAAGCCCGGCAAGCACGGGATCTATGACTTCGGGCTGATAAAGGCAGGTGAGATCGTGCGGTCGGTCGTGGGTGCCCTGTTCGTCATGGACCGGAATGCCTTCGAGACGATCATGATAGCGGAATTCGGCAACGAAGCTGCCGGCCTTGTCGCGCAGCGCCGCCATCTCAGCTCTCTTCGGCAGCCGCTGATCGCCGGACACACGAACCAGCACCGCATCGAGGCAGGCCTTGAAACCGATCTGCCTGTTGACCTCGCCCTGGCCGGTGACGATGGTCTGCGATTGATAGAGCTGGTCGACGGTTTCGGCCGATACGGGAGGAGTGTTCGCAGCGATCAGGCCGACCACCACAACAGCAAGGCGCGGCAACCAAGGCATGGTTCAACCTTCCGGTTCAAAGCGCCAGTATTAGCACTGGGTGACGCCGACGACCAAGCAGCGGATTGGGCGCCGCCATTGACGCGGCCATGCGCCACGCTTTAGCACTTCACTCCCGGCGGGCGCGGGGAGGGATTCTCTGGCGATGGATTTTGGCGGAGGCGACGAGATTCGCTTCGAAAGATTGGGCAGGGCCGGCGTCGTCACGCTGACGCGGCCGCAGGCGCTCAATGCCGTGACCCACCGCATGGTCAAGGCGCTGGACAAGGCGCTGCGCAGTTGGGAGCGCGACGACGGCGTCGACGTTGTCGTCGTCAAGGCCGAGGGCAGGGCGTTTTCCGCAGGCGGCGACATCCTCCACATCTACGAAGCCGGCCGCGCAGGAAAGCCTCCGGTCGATTTCTTCGTCGATGAATACCGGCTGAACGCCCGCATCGCCCGCATCAAGAAACCCTATGTCGCGCTGATCGACGGCATCGTCATGGGCGGCGGCGTCGGTATCTCCTTCCATGGCTCGCAGCGGGTGCTGACCGAGAACGCCCAGTTTGCCATGCCCGAGGTCGGCATTGGCTTTTTCCCGGATGTTGGCGCGAGCCATCTGTTGCCGGATCTCGGCGGCAGCTTCGGCATGTATCTGGCGCTGACCGGCAACCGCATCCGCTATGGCGATGCTTTGTGGTCGGGCCTCGCCACCCATACGATCAAGGCAGAGGACCAGGCCGGCTTTCTCGACCGTCTGGCGGAAAGCGGCGACCCGGAATCAGTGCTGCGCGGTTGCTTCATCCCGGCCAGGCGCGAGACCGACAGGCCGACACTGGAAGCCATCGCCCGGCATTTCGCGCAGCCGTCGCTGGCCGATATCGTCGCCAGTCTGGAGCGGGCAGCCACTGCCGACGAGTTCGCTGCAAAGACGCTGGCCACCATCCGCACCCGTTCACCGACCAGCCTGCATGTTGCATGGCGCCAGATCAGCGCCGGGCAGACGCTGTCGATGGACGAGTGCATGAAAATGGAGTTTCGTATCCTCAACCGCATGCTCGCCGGGCACGACTTCTATGAAGGCATCCGCGCCGCCATCATCGACAAGGGCTCGACACCGCAATGGCGGCCGGCAGGTATCGATATGGTCAGCGCCGTCGACGTCGACGCCTATTTCGCACCGCTCGGCGAACGGGAACTGAAGCTGTGAGCGAGGTCGCCTCGAGACGCGTGGTGCTGCAGCCCTCGACGGTCGAGGTCATCTTCGCCTGGTTCCAGCGCGTCATCGCCGGCTACTGCCTGCTGTTCGGCATCTTGTACTGGATCCGGCTGATCGGCTTTTACCCCGGCCCGTTGTGGCGCTTCGACCTGATGCCGGTGCACTGGCAGGTGGCGGCGGTGGTGCTGGCGGTGTTTTTTCCATTCGCTGCCGCCGGCCTCTGGATGCTGGCGTCCTGGGGGCCGGTGATCTGGTTCATCTGCGCGGTGACCGAGAGCGTCATGTATGCCGGCTTTCCTGAGTTGTTCGGTCACCGGCCGCTGATCGTCGCCTCGCACCTTGCGGTGGCGCTGCTCTACATAGTGTTCCGCGTGGTGATCTGGATCCAGAAGCGGCAGGCCCGGCGATAGCAATTCCGGTCGAAGATCGTTGGCTAAATCTTTAGGTTAATTATCCTTGCTCGGGTGACCGTCCGTTAAGCCTCTTTCGAAACCCCTTACCGGTAAGCTCTTGTTAGCCTTGGCGTTTAAGTCGAATTTTATGAGTATTCGATAGTGTCGCGATCAAGGTGAAGAACAAAAAATCACCGGGCGACAAACGAGAGGCAAAGACAATGATCAATTCGCGTCCGGCGGCGAAGACCGCCAACGTATCCGATGACCGCCGCGAGGCGATCCGTTCGCTGTACATGGAATCGCTGCAGCTGGTCGAGCGGCTGCATCGCCGTCTGCTTGATGTGATCAAGGACGAATTCGACCGCAACGGCCGCTCCGATATCAACGCCATCCAGGCGCTGCTCCTGTTCAACATCGGCAATTCGGAGCTGACCGCCGGCGAACTGCGCTCGCGCGGCTATTATCTCGGCTCGAATGTCTCCTATAATCTGAAGAAGCTGGTCGATCTCGGCTTCATCAACCACCAGCGCTCGCGCATCGACCGCCGTTCGGTGCGGGTTTCGCTGACGCCGAAGGGCAATGAAGTGGCGGAAGTCGTCGCCGGCCTTTACGAGCGCCATGTCGGCTCGATCGAGCAGGTCGGCGGCATCAACACCGAAGAGTTCAAGCAGATGAACCGCGCCCTGCAGCGGTTGGATCGGTTCTGGAACGATACCATCGCCTATCGGATGTAGTCGCATCCGCCGCAGCAAGATCTGAAGCTGGACCACGGAAGCGCTGCCGCGGAGCAGACCAAAGGCCGGTGCCGAAAAGCACCGGTCTTTCCGTTTCGTCAGGCCGGCCGATCCAAATTCGAGCAACAGCCACGTTGCCGCCATATTCCAGTGGAACCGAAGATGCGGGTGATGCTGGGGCCAAAGCCGTGCATTTGTCCTGTGCTCAAATCACTTCCCATGTGTTTTTACACCGAAGTGATGCGGGCCATGGTTGGCTAATTGTTAAGAAGCCAACTCTAGAGTGCGGGCGAGACCGCCCGGTGAGTGGAATTGTAGCAAGAATGTCTGGACCGTCCATGAGAACCAGCCGCCGTTTCTTCCTTTCAGGGGCCTCCGCGCTCGCAGCCGCTATGGTCGCCGGCCGAGCTAGTGCGCAGGATGTGATCGGGGATATCCTGAAATCCTCGGCCCGCGGCAATTGGGACGACCAGTTCGACGCGCGCCCCAGCCAGGGCGGCAAGGTGGCCTCGACGCTGCCCATCTTCAGCCTGCAGACCGTTTCGTTTACCGAGCAGGCGGTCGCGCAATACCAGAACATCGTTGCCCAGGGCGGCTGGGAGCCGGTTCCCGACAGCAAGAAATTGCAGCTCGGCGTCGATGATCCCGACGTGGTCCCGCTGCGCAAGCGCCTGATGATTGCGGGCGATCTGGCGCAGAGCGCCGGCATTTCGACAGCCTTCGATTCCTATGTCGACTCGGCGGTCAAGCGCTTCCAGGCGCGTCACGGCCTGCCTGCCGACGGGACGCTGGGCCAATATTCTTATGCGGCGATGAATGTTTCGGCGCCAATTCGGCTCGGCCAGTTGCAGACCAATCTGCAGCGGCTGCGCGAGCGCGCCGGCACGCTGGGCAACCGTTACGTGCTGGTCGACATTCCAGGCGCCCAGATCGAGGCGGTCGAGAACGATCGCGTCGTGCTGCGCCATACCGCGATCGTCGGCAAGATCGACCGGCAGACGCCGATCGTCAATTCCAAGATCAACGAGATCATCGTCAATCCCTACTGGAACGCGCCGGTCTCTATCGTGCGCAAGGACATCATTCCGCTGATGCGGAAGGACCCCAACTATCTCAAGGACAGCCACATCCGTCTGTTCGCGCCGGATGGCAGCGAGGTTGATCCGCTGACCGTCGACTGGTCGACCGACGACGCCGAGAAGTACCGCTTCCGCCAGGATCCGGGTGCTGGCAACGCGATGGCCTCGGTCAAGATCAATTTCCCCAGCCCGGACGGCGTCTACATGCACGATACGCCGCAGCAGAGCCTGTTCGGCAAGATGATGCGCTTCGATTCCTCGGGCTGCGTGCGCGTCCAGAACGTGCGCGATCTCGTCACCTGGATCCTGCGCGACACGCCGGGCTGGAATCGCCAGCATTTCGAGGCGGCGATCAAGAGCGGCGAGAACGTCCCGGTGCAGGTCACCAATCCGGTGGCGGTCTATTTCCTCTACATCTCGGCCTGGTCGACGGGGCCGGGCGTGGTGCAGTTCCGCGACGATATTTACGGCCTCGACGGGGCCAACGAGCTGCAGATCACATCCGCGCTCTAAGCAGCTGAGTTCATTTGCAAAAGGCCGCCAGAAGGGCGGCCTTTTTTATTGTCGTCGTCGCGCTCTGAGCTTTGCGGATGATTCCGAAAATCGGTTTTCGCCACGGACCATATTCAAACCATGCGGGGCTGTTCAGGAGATCACGCGAAGCCCTGCTGCCGGCCGGCAGGCGAAGAAATAATGTGCTTTCAGGGGGGCTGCCGCAATCCGGCCAGCAAATTTCGCGCTGCAAACGTGGCGGGCCGAAAGCAACTGTGTTAATGGCGCGACAGGCCCCGAACCTTGAGGATTTCAGCCCATGGCAACAGCAGCGGCAGTGTCGAACAAATTCGAATCCTTCTTCGAAACCACGCTTGCCGATGCCGACCCCGAGATTTTCGGCGCGATTCGCAACGAACTCGGCCGCCAGCGCCACGAGATCGAGCTGATTGCCTCGGAAAACATCGTCTCGCGCGCCGTGCTCGAGGCGCAAGGGTCGATCATGACCAACAAATATGCCGAGGGCTATCCGGGCAAGCGCTACTATGGCGGCTGCCAATTCGTCGATGTCGCCGAGGAACTGGCCATTGAACGCGCGAAAAAGCTGTTCGGCTGCAACTTCGCCAACGTCCAGCCGAATTCCGGCAGCCAGATGAACCAGGCGGTGTTCCTGGCGTTGCTGCAGCCCGGCGACACCTTCATGGGCCTCGACCTCAATTCCGGCGGGCACCTGACGCATGGCTCGCCGGTCAATATGAGCGGCAAATGGTTCAAGGTTGTCTCCTATGGCGTGCGCAGGGAAGACCATCTGCTCGACATGGACGCGATCGAGAAGACCGCCCATGAGACCAGGCCGAAGCTGATCCTGGCTGGCGGCACCGCCTATTCACGCGTCTGGGACTGGAAGCGTTTTCGCGAGATCGCCGATTCGATCGGTGCCTATCTGATGGTCGACATGGCCCACATCGCCGGCCTGGTTGCCGGCGGCATGCATCCTTCGCCGCTGCCGCATGCCCACGTGGTCACCACCACGACGCACAAATCGCTGCGCGGCCCGCGCGGCGGCATGATCCTTTGCAACGACGAGGATATTGCCAAAAAGATGAATTCGGCCGTCTTCCCCGGCCTGCAGGGTGGACCGCTGATGCATGTCATCGCCGCCAAGGCGGTGGCTCTGGGCGAGGCGCTGAAGCCGAGCTTCAAGATCTATGCCGAGAGCGTCGTCGCCAATGCCAAGGCGCTGGCCTCCAGTCTGCAGGAGACCGGTCTCGACATCGTCTCCGGCGGCACCGACAACCATCTGATGCTGGTCGACCTGCGCCCCAAGAACGCCACCGGCAAGCGCGCCGAGGCTGCCCTTGGCCGCGCCAACATCACCTGCAACAAAAACGGCATCCCCTTCGACCCGGAAAAGCCTTTTGTCACCTCCGGCGTTCGGCTCGGCACGCCGGCCGGCACCACGCGCGGCTTCGGCCAGGCCGAGTTCCGCGAGATTGGCAAGCTGATCGCCGAAGTGCTGGATGGACTGAAAGTCGCCAATTCCGACGAGGGCAATGCGGCGGTCGAGGCAGCCGTGAAGACCAAGGTGGCGGCATTGACGGATCGTTTTCCGCTTTACCCCTATCTTGGTTGACGCAGGGCGTCGTTCCCCAACTGTGACGGCGCCGATCAACTGGACACGGCGGCATCTCGGAGAGGCTTGATGATGATGCGAATTTTCCGTTTCGCCAGCGTTGGCGCCTTGCTCACCTTAGCCATCTCGCAGCAGTCCGACGCCGCCTTGGCTCAGACCGAGCCGCCGCCGGCAGCACCCAAGACAGAGACCTTCGGCAGGTGGTCCACCACGGTGGACGAGGTCAACACCGGTGAGGATGTGCGCAAGACCTGTGCCGCCTCGACGGTCTTTTTCGACGCTAACGGGACCAGCGGCACCCTTACGCTGGCCATCTCGAATGGCGACGTATTGCCACCCGAGGGCTATCCGAGCCTCATCATCGCCGTGAAAAACAGTGACTTGCCCAAGGGTGACAACATCCCGGCGGTGTTCCGCGACGTCAACGACAAGATCAAGGCTGGTTTTCATCCTATCGCCGACGGCCAGTGGATAGTGAACAACAAGCCCGAGACAACCCTCGCGATACTGCGTGCCATGCGCCGTACCAGCGCCCTCGATGTCAGCTTCGCCGACAAGCCGGTCGCGACCATATCGATGGACGGCTTCACCAAGGCCTATCGCTATCTCGGCACGTCGTGCGGCTTCCCGACCGGCGACGTCGCTCCCTGATTGGCGTATTGCCGTCCAACTAAGTGCCGCTCTCGCAATTTTCCTCGTGCCTCGCTATCTCTGAGGCGCGATCGGTCATCGGCCATACTTTGCCATCGTGGCAAAAACCTCTAAGCCTTTCGCTCCACGAGAATCGCGAACCGAAGGCTCTCCATGCGCTGTCCCTACTGCCAGTCCGAAGATACGCAGGTGAAGGATTCGCGCCCCGCCGAAGACGGCGCGGCGATCCGCAGGCGGCGCGTCTGCCCAGATTGCGGCGGCCGCTTCACCACTTTCGAGCGCGTGCAATTGCGCGACCTCGTCGTGGTGAAGAAGTCTGGACGCAAAGTGCCCTTCGACCGCGACAAGCTGCTGCGCTCGGTCGAGATTGCGGTACGCAAGCGCAACGTCGACCCGGAACGTATCGACCGCGCTGTGACCGGCATTGTGCGCCAGCTCGAAAGCTCGGGCGAGACCGAAGTGGCTTCTGGCGAAGTCGGCCGGCTGGTCATGGAGGCGCTTAAGTCGCTCGATGATGTCGCCTATGTGCGCTTTGCCTCCGTCTACCGCAATTTCCGCGAGGCCAAGGATTTCCACGACGTGTTGGGTGAGCTCAAGGGCGACGAGCTCAAAACTGACGAGCCTAGGGGCGAAGAGCTGAAGAGCGAAGAGGACGCCGGCTGAGCATGGCAAGGTCCGAGCGCAGCACGGCGGAGCAAGAGGTCCTCGATCGCCGCTATATGGCGGCAGCCCTTAGGCTGTCGCGCAAGAATGCCGGCCGGACCTCGACCAATCCGTCCGTCGGCACGCTGATCGTACGCGACGACGGCGACGGGCCGATGATCGTCGGCAGCGGCGTCACGGCCGTCGGCGGCCGGCCGCATGCCGAGACCGAAGCGCTGGCCGAGGCCGGCGAACTGGCGCGCGGCGCCACCGCCTATGTAACGCTGGAGCCTTGCGCCCATCACGGCCGCACGCCGCCTTGCGCCAATGCGCTGGTCAGTGCCGGCGTGTCGCGTGTGGTTGGCGCTGCCAGCGATCCGGACCCGCGTGTTTCCGGCAAGGGCTATGCAATCTTGCATGCCGCTGGCGTCGAGGTGGTGGAAAAAGTGCTGGCGGCCGAGGCCGCGGAGCAGATGGCCGGCTATTTGATTCGATCTCTGAAAAAACGTCCGGAAGTGATCCTGAAGCTTGCGCTTTCGAGCGACAACAAGATCGGCGTGAGAGGCGAGGGGCAGGTCTCCATCACCGGCGACATCGCCCGGCGCGAAGTCTATCTGATGCGCGCCGAAGCCGATGGCATATTGATCGGCATCGGCACGGCACTGGAGGACGATCCGGCGCTGACGGTTAGGCTTCCGGGACTGGAGAGCCGTTCGCCGGCGCGCATCGTGCTCGACCGTCAGATCAGGCTACCCGAGACTTCGAAACTGGTCGCCGGCGTCGACCGTGTGCCGCTCTATATCGCTGCCTGCGCCGAGGCCGATCCGCACCGGCGCGCCGCGCTCGAACGCGCCGGCGTTCGCTTCATCGGCACTGAGACCTATGAAGGCGATATTGCGCTGCCGGAACTGCTCGAGGATCTGGCGGCGCTCGGCATGGCCAGCGTCCTGGTCGAGGGCGGCGCCAGGGTGGCCAAGGCGTTCCTCGACGAACAACTGGTCGATCGCATCGTGCTGTTTCGGGGACCGGACGCGATCGGCGAGGGCGGTATTGCATCGCCGATCGATGCCAACAATATCCCGCCGGGATTTCGCAAATTGCGCAGCATGCGTTTCGGCGAAGACACATATGCGGAATGGATAAGAGACATCTAGGACCGAACTGATGTTCACGGGGCCAAACTGATGTTCACTGGAATCGTCACCGATGTCGGCACCGTCGCTGCCGTGAAGCCGCTCAGGGAAGGCGTCGGTTTGCGTATCGACACCGCCTACGATCCGCAGACCATTGCCATCGGCGCCTCGATTTCCTGCGGCGGTGTCTGCCTGACGGTGACGGGGTTGCCGGAAGACGGCGCCAACGCACGCTGGTTCGAAGTCGAGGCCTGGGAAGAAGCACTCAGGCTGACGACCGCGATGGGCTGGAAATCCGGCACGCGTATCAACCTGGAGCGGGCGCTGAAGATCGGCGACGAGCTTGGCGGCCATATCGTGTCAGGCCATGTCGACGGCATGGCCGAGATCGTGGCCCGCAAGGAAGAGGGTGACGCCGTGCGCTTTACCCTGGAAGCACCGCGCGAGCTTGCCAAATTTATCGCCCCCAAGGGTTCCGTCGCACTCGACGGCACTTCGCTCACCGTCAACAAGGTCGAAGGCACCCGCTTCGACGTGCTGTTGATCCACCATTCGCTGACCGTCACCACCTGGGGCGAACGCCAGGTCGGCGACTGGGTCAATCTCGAGATCGACACCATGGCCCGCTACGCGGCGCGATTGGTGGAGGCGGCGAAGGAGGGACTTTGAGGCGGTCGTCCATAAAGCCCATTCCCTGATGCGACCGCCGCCGGGTTGGCCTTGAACGTTCCTTCGGCAATCTTCCGCTTGCGATCAAACCGGCTTCGGCCTAAGTCACCGGCGATCCCCGGAGACATCTATGGCAGGCACATCCCAACACGGCAAAGCGTTCATCCGTCCGAAGAAGAAGGCCCACCTTCTTGTCATCGAGGCGCGCTTTCACGACGACCTTGCGGACGCGCTGCTCGAGGGCGCGACCAGCGCGCTCGACGAAGCGGGCGCGACATACGATGTCGTCACCGTTCCGGGCTCGCTCGAAATCCCGGCGGTGATTTCCTTCGCGCTCGACGGTGCCTCCGAAGGCGGGACGAACTATGACGGTTTCGTCGCCCTCGGCACGGTGATCCGCGGCGACACTTATCATTTCGAGATCGTCGCCAATGAATCCAGCCGTGCCCTGATGGACCTGTCCGTGCAGGATTCGGTCTGCATCGGCAACGGCGTCCTGACCACCGAAAACGACGAACAGGCCTGGACACGGGCCAGGCGCTCCGAAGGCGACAAGGGCGGCTTTGCGGCGCGTGCGGCGCTGACCATGATTGCGCTCAAGCAGCAGTTGGGAGAGCGATCGTGAGCGAACCCGCTTCGCCCGGCCAGCCTGCGGTTCGCCACGCTAACAAGCGCGGTGCTGCCCGTCTGGCCGCCGTGCAGGCGCTCTACCAGATGGACGTCGCCGGCAGCGGTGTGTTTGAGATCACCGCCGAATACGAGGCGTTCAGGCTCGGCAAGGAAGTCGACGGCGCGCTCTATCGCGAAGCCGATGCGCAATGGTTCCGCGCCATTCTTGCCGGCGTTGTCGAGCACCAGAAGACGATCGATCCAGTCATCCGACAGGCGCTGACCGAGGACTGGCCTCTGTCGAGGCTCGATTCCACATTGCGCGCCATATTGCGCGCCGGCGTCTACGAGCTGATGCAGCGCGAGGACGTGCCGGTGGCGGTCATCGTTTCCGAATATGTCGACATCGCCAAGGCATTTTACGAGGAAGACGAGCCGAGACTGGTCAATGCGGTGCTTGATCGCGTGTCGCGCCGGGTGCGCGGCGAGGGCCGCGGCAAGGACGCCCTATGACTGCCGTCGTCGCCGTTGAGGCGGGCAAGGAAGCGCGTCGCACCGCCTTCATCCTTGCAGCCTCGCAGGCGATCATCGGCTCGGCCGCACCCATCGCCATTTCCATGGGCGGATTGGCCGGGCAGTACCTGCTCGACGCCGACAAGTCGCTGGCAACCGCGCCGATCACCGGTTTCAATGTCGGCGTGGCGCTCGGTTCCTTGCCGGCCGCGGCGATCATCCGCCGGCTCGGGCAGCGCGACGGCTTCATGACCGGCACGGCGGTCACAGCGCTTGGCGGCCTAGTCGCCACGCTGGCGCTGTTTCATGCCAGCTTCTGGCTCTTCGCTTTCGGCCTTGCCGTGATCGGGATCGGTGGCGCCTTTGTCCAGCAGTTCCGCTTTGCCGCCGCCGACAATGCTCCGCCTGAATTCAAGGCGCGCGCCATCTCCTTCGTGCTGGCCGGCGGCATCGTCACCGCCATCCTTGGGCCGCAGATCGTCATCTTCACCGGCGATCTGTTCTCGCCGGTGAAGTTTGCCGGCTCGTTTGCGTCAATCCTGGTGCTGGCGGCGGTCGGCGCCGCCATTCTCTCTTTGTTGCGCATCCCGGCCAAGGCAACCGACAAGGTGGAAATCGCCGACAGCGACGCCCGGCCGCTCTCAGAAATCGTCACCAGGCCGCGCTTCGTCGCGGCGCTGTTTTGCGCCGTCGGCAGCTACGCGCTGATGAGCTTCGTCATGACCGGAGCGCCGCTGGCCATGGTCGGCTGCGGCCTGTCGACCGACGACGCCACGCTCGGCATTTCCTGGCACGTCATGGCGATGTTCGCGCCGAGCTTCTTTACTGGGTCGCTGATCCATCGTTTTGGCGCGGAGCGGATCGTGGCCATCGGCCTGGTGCTGCTCATTGGCTGCGGTATAGTCGCGCTGTCGGGGTTGGCACTTTGGCAGTTCTGGACGACGCTGATCCTGCTCGGCCTCGGCTGGAACTTCAGCTTCATCGGCGCCACCGCCATGGTGGCCGACAGCTACCAGCCATCCGAAAAAGGCAAGGTCCAGGGGTTCCACGATTTCGTCCTGTTCGGCTCCGTCGCCTTCGCCTCGCTGATGTCCGGAGCGGTCTACAATGCCTGGGGCTGGGAGATGCTGAACTGGATGATTTTCCCGGTCGTCGTGCTGTGCTTCGTGGCACTGGGCGTGTTGAAGATGACGGGCTTGCGCGCGGTCAACTGACGTCACGCTGTCGGGACGGCGCAGCAGCGGAGTCACTCCCATCCGAACAAAATTATTGCGCCCATCCCCCCTCTTATGAAACCGTGTACCCCGACGGGGCATCGAAGCCATGCTCATATGCGGCAGCCGTATTCCGGTTCACAGCAAGGGATTTGTGAGATGTTTTCACTCAAGGTTCTGGCCGGTGCTGTACTGGCGCTCGGCATCACGGCAGCCTCGGCAAGCGCCCAGGTGGTGGTGTCGTCGAAGATCGACACCGAGGGCGGTGTGCTCGGCAACATCATCCAGCTGGTGCTGAACGCCAATAATATCCAGACTACCGACCGCATCCAACTCGGCGGCACGCCCGTGGTACGCAAGGCGATTACAGCCGGCGAGATCGACATCTATCCGGAATACACCGGCAACGCCGCCTTCTTCTTCGAGAAGGCCGACGATCCGGTGTGGAAAGATGCCGCCAAGGCGTACGAGACTGCCAAGAAGCTCGACTACGACGCCAACAAGATCGTCTGGCTGTCCCCGTCACCGGCCAACAACACCTGGGCGATCGCCCTGCGCAAGGAGGTCGCCGAGACCAACAAGCTTGTGACGCTATCCGACTTCGGCAAATACGTCTCGGGCAGCGGCAAGGTGGTGCTGGCGGCCTCCGCCGAGTTCGTCAATTCGGCGGCCGCGCTGCCCGCTTTCCAGAAGACCTATGGCTTCACGCTGAAGCCGGACCAGTTGATCACGCTGTCGGGCGGCGACACGGCGGCGACCATTGCCGCTGCGGCCAACCAGACCAACGGTGCCAACGCCGCCATGGTCTATGGCACCGACGGCGGCATCGCGCCTTCCGGCCTCGTCGTGCTTGAAGACGACAAGGGTGTGCAGCCGGTCTACCAGCCGGCGCCGATCATCCGCGAGGCGGTGCTGAAGGAGCATCCCGAGATCGAGACGCTGCTGAAGCCGGTCTTCGCCAAGCTCGATCTCGTCACGCTGCAGGAGTTGAATGGCCGCGTGCAGGTTGGCGGCGAGCCGGTCAAGGGCGTCGCTGAGGACTTTTTGAAAAAGAACGGCTTCCTGAAGTAAGGCGATTCCGGCGCGCCGCTTTCGAGGTGTGCCGGATCGGCCGATGGGGGAGGGCGTGCGCATCCGGTTCGACAAGCTCGGCGTGGTCATCGCGGCGATATCGGCCTATGCGGCTTTTGCGGCACCATTCGCCACGTTCCGCGCCAATCGCATCGTACCCGGCGAGGCGCGCTCGATCCTCGAATCTTTGCCTGCGACGGTCGGTCCGCTATTGATGGCGATTGTTGTCGCATCGGCGCTCATTGCGCTGCTGAAAACGCCGCTTGCCCTGCGCCTCGGCGCCAGTGTGGTTGCACTTGCGGCGCTGGCGCTGCTGATCGGCGTTGCCGGCAGCTTCCTGACGCCCGCCGGCAACACCTTTGCCCGTATCTCGCCGGCTTCGGGCTTCTGGCTGCTTATTTTCGCCTTTACGCTTCTGCTCGCCGACGTGCTTACAAGGCTGAACCTGTCGCCGCAGGCGCGGGTCGGCGTGCTTGTTGTCGCCGCAGCGGCGATCGGCCTGCTGCTGGTCTCGGGGAGCTGGAACAGCCTGTCGATCCTCAAGGAATATTTCAATCGCGCCGATAGTTTTTGGGCGGAAGGCTCCAAGCACGTGACGTTGGCGCTGGGTTCACTGGCGGCAGCAGTAATTATCGGCTTGCCGCTAGGCATTCTTTGCCACCGCGTCGAGAAATTGCGGGCCGGTGTGCTCAACGTACTGAACATCATCCAGACCATTCCTTCGATCGCGCTGTTCGGCCTCTTGATCGCACCGCTCGGCTGGGTTGCTTCGCATGTGCCGGGAGCAGCCGCGCTCGGCATTCGCGGCATCGGCACAGCGCCGGCTTTCGTCGCCCTGTTCCTCTATTCGCTGCTGCCGGTGGTGGCCAACACCGTGGTCGGCCTTGCCGGTGTGCCGCGTGCCGCCAACGACGCAGCACGCGGCATGGGTATGACCGATCGCCAGCGGCTGTTCGGCGTCGAGTTTCCGCTGGCCTTCCCGGTGATCCTCACCGGCATCCGCATCGTGCTGGTGCAGAATATCGGCCTCGCCACGATTGCCGCGCTGATCGGCGGCGGCGGCTTTGGCGTGTTCGTGTTCCAGGGCGTCGGTCAGACGGCGATGGATCTGGTGCTGCTCGGCGCCGTGCCGACGGTGGCGCTGGCCTTCGCCGCTGCCATCATCCTCGATGCAGTCATCGAAATGAGCGCCAGCAAGCGCAGGGTTGAAACGGCATGATCGAGATCGAAGGCATCACCAAGCGCTACGGCGAAACGACAGTTGTCGATGACGTGTCGATAGTAATCGAGCCGCGCAGCATCGCCGTCATCGTCGGCACCTCCGGCTCCGGCAAGACGACGCTGCTTCGCATGATCAACCGGCTGGTCGAGCCGACATCGGGCGTGATCAAGCTCGACGGCGTAGACAACCGCTCGGTGCCGGATTACGAGCTGCGTCGCAGCATCGGCTATGCCATCCAGGGCCATGGCCTGTTTCCGCATCGCACGGTGGCGCAGAACATCGCCACTGTGCCGGTGTTGCTTGGCTGGAATGCCAACCGCATCAAGGCTCGCGTCGAGGAGCTGATGACGCTCTACCAACTCGACCCCCAAGCGTACGGGCCACGCTATCCGCATGAGCTTTCCGGCGGCCAGCAGCAGCGCGTCGGCGTCGCCCGCGCTCTTGCTGCGGAACCCAACGTGCTGTTGATGGATGAGCCGTTCGGCGCGCTCGATCCGATCATTCGCAACAAGGCGCAGGAGGACCTGCTGGCGATCCAGAAGCGCTTCGGCACCACCATCATCCTTGTCACCCATGACATGGAGGAGGCTGTTCACATGGGCGACAAGATCGCGGTGATGGATGGCGGCAAAGTGGTGCAATATGCCGGGCCGGCCGAGATACTGGCAAAACCGGCCAGTGCGTTTGTCGAAACCCTGGTAGGTGCCAGCGAAAAACCGTTCCGGCTGTTGTCGCTTGGCCGGGTCCGCGACGCGGTGGAAAAGGGCACCGCCGAAGGCGAGGCGATCCCCGGTGATGCCAGCCAGCGCGACGCGCTCGCCGAACTCCTGTGGTCGGGCCGCCCGGCGCTGCCGGTGAAGGATGCCGAAGGCAAGCCGCTTGGCCGCGTCACGGTGGACGGGCTGGTTAAGCGCGCGGCGAGGCCGGCATGAAGGCTTGGCTTCCCTCGCTGCTCAGGCTTGCCCTGGTGGTGGTGCTTATTGCCTTCGTCACCAATCCCGGCTGGTTCGAACCGCTGCTGAAGCCGCTGACAGAGAACAATGCGCCGGTAATCTATAATCAGGGCAGCCTGTTGACGCTAACGCTGCTGCATCTGCGGACCGTGCTGATCGCAACGGTTGCCGCGACGATCGTTGCGGTCGCGCTCGCCATTCTGGTCACCAGGCCAGCCGGCGCCGAATTCCTGCCGCTGTCGCGCAGCCTGGTCAATATAGGCCAGACCTTTCCACCGGTGGCGGTACTGGCGCTTGCCGTGCCGGCGGTCGGCTTCGGAGAAAAGCCGACGCTGATTGCGCTGTTTCTCTATGGCTTGCTGCCGATCTTCGAGAACGCGCTGACCGGCCTGACGACGCTGCCGGCCAACGTCGTCGAGGCGGCGCGTGGCGCCGGCATGACTGGCTGGCAAAGGCTGGTCAAGATCGAGCTGCCGCTCAGCGCGCCGATCATTCTCGGCGGTATCCGGCTGTCGGTGGTGATCAGCCTCGCCACCGCGACCATCGGCTCGACGGTGGCGGCGAGGACACTGGGCGAAGTGATCATCGCCGGCCTGCTGTCGAACAACCTCGCCTTCATCCTGCAGGGCGGCCTGATCGTCGCCGCCCTTGCCGTGCTGATCTATGATGGGCTGTCAGCGATCGAGCGCTACACGGGCCGGCGCATGGGGCGCGAGGCCGAGTAACCTCTCGGGCGAAGTTCGTTTCTTTCAGCGGCCCGTTGAACGCGCTGGATGGTCGAGCGTCAGTTCGAGCGTGGTGCCCGTCTCGCTGGCGACCCAGCGGCGGCGGATGATGGCGAAATCGTGCTGTGTGCCGGCTCTAACCACAGAGACCAAGTCGCCCACCGCGCAATCACTGTCGAGATCGAGGACTTCGACAGTCTCGGCAATGTCTTGCTTGCCGGCATAATGTCTCGCAATGGCTGTGAGCACGATGATCACTGGCCCACCCGTTGCGCGATCTTCGGGACTCGGCGATTGATGAGTGCGATGCCCCGATCTTTCAGCAGGAGTTCTTGCCATGACCGCGCGCTTCTCCAAGATCGTCATGTGTTTGTGTCTGGCGGCTTTCGCCTTCCTCGTCGCCTTCGGCAACATCACCGATTACGGCTCAAACTTCGCCTTTGTCCAGCATGTGCTGAGCATGGACACGACCTTTCCCGGCAATGCGCTGATGTACCGCTCGATCACCACCCCGGCCTTGTGGACGGCGGGCTACTGGCTGATCATCCTTGGCGAGGCGCTGACCTGTCTGCTCTACTTGATCGCCGCCTGGCAACTCTGGCAGGCGCGCAACGCCAGCGGACAGACTTTCAACGATGCCAAGAAGTTCGCCATCATTGCAGCCACCATGGGCTTCCTCGTTTGGTATTTCGGCTTCATGGTCGTTGGCGGCGAGTGGTTCGCCATGTGGCAGTCTTCGACTTGGAATGGTCAGGAGGCGGCGTTTAAATTCTACATGACCATGCTGGTGGTGCTGGTCTTCGTCATCCAGCCGGACGGCGACCCGCGCAAAGTCTGACCGCCGTTCGCCGATTTCAATCGATCTAACCGGACGGCAGTGTCGACAGGCGCACTGCCGTCCAGCCTTTTAGACGAAACCCGGGATCTTTTGGGCGAAAGCCAGACAGAAACCGAACAATATCTTGACGTTCCGAGCCCTGTTTCGCATAAGCCGCTGCGAAGGGACGGATTCCGGTTGCGGAAAATTCGTCCCCTGTCTCAACGGCCCGGGGAGGGGTTCTTTTGGGCCACCAATCGAGGAAAATTCGGCAATGACCATAATTTCAGCCGTCATCGCCTGCGGTCTGCTTTCAGTCCTTTACGCCATCTGGGCGACACGTTCGGTCCTCGCGGCCGATCAGGGCAATGCACGCATGCAGGAAATTTCCGCGGCCATCCGCGAAGGCGCTCAGGCTTATCTGGCGCGCCAGTACACCACCATCGCCATCGTCGGCGTCGTGGTCCTGCTGCTCGCCTGGTGGCTGCTTTCGATCACCGCCGCCATCGGCTTCCTGATCGGCGCCGTTCTATCGGGTGCCGCCGGCTTCATTGGCATGCACGTCTCGGTGCGCGCCAATGTGCGCACCGCGCAGGCGGCTTCCAACAGCCTCGCTGCCGGCCTCGAGATCGCCTTCAAGTCGGGCGCCATCACCGGCATGCTGGTTGCTGGCCTGGCCCTGCTCGGCGTCTCGATCTACTACCTGATCCTGACCCAGTTCATGGGTCTGCAGCCCAATGATCGCGTCGTCATCGACTCGCTTGTTTCGCTCGGCTTCGGCGCCTCGCTGATCTCGATCTTCGCCCGTCTCGGCGGCGGGATCTTCACAAAAGGCGCCGACGTCGGCGGGGATCTAGTCGGCAAGGTTGAAGCCGGCATTCCCGAAGACGATCCGCGCAATCCGGCCACCATTGCCGACAATGTCGGCGACAATGTCGGCGATTGCGCCGGCATGGCCGCCGACCTGTTCGAGACCTATGCGGTGACCGTGGTCGCCACCATGGTCCTCGCCGCCATCTTCTTCGGTGGCACCGCCGTTCTCGGCGCGGCCATGCTCTATCCGCTGGCCATCTGCGGCGCCTGCATCCTCACCTCGATCGTCGGCACCTTCTTCGTCAAGCTCGGTTCCAGCGGCTCGATCATGGGCGCGCTCTACAAGGGCCTGATAGTCACCGGCCTGCTGTCGATCGTCGGCCTTGCCGTCGCCACTTCGGCATGTATCGGCTGGGGCGAGATCGGCACCGTCGCCGGCATGGCCATCACCGGCACGAACCTGTTCATCTGCGGCCTGGTCGGCCTTTTGGTAACCGGCCTGATCGTGGTGATCACCGAATATTATACCGGCACCAACAAGCGCCCGGTGAACTCGATCGCCCAGGCCTCGGTCACCGGTCACGGCACCAACGTCATCCAGGGCCTAGCGGTCTCGCTGGAATCGACGGCGTTGCCGGCGATCGTCATCGTCGGCGGCATCATCTCGACATACCAGCTCGCCGGCCTCTACGGCACGGCAATCGCGGTGACGACGATGCTTGGCCTCGCCGGCATGATCGTCGCGCTCGATGCCTTCGGCCCGGTCACCGACAATGCCGGCGGCATTGCCGAAATGGCCGGCCTGCCCAAGGAAGTGCGCCAGTCCACAGACGCGCTCGACGCTGTCGGCAACACCACCAAAGCGGTAACCAAGGGCTACGCCATCGGCTCGGCCGGCCTCGGCGCGCTGGTGCTGTTCGCGGCCTACTCTAACGACCTGAAGTTCTTTGCCGCCAATGGCGACAAATACCCCTACTTCCAGGGCATGGGCGACGTCTCCTTCGACCTCTCCAATCCTTATGTCGTCGCCGGCCTGATCTTTGGTGGCCTGATCCCGTATCTGTTCGGCGGCATCGCCATGACCGCCGTCGGCCGCGCCGCGGGTGCTATCGTCCAGGAGGTGCGAA
This sequence comes from Mesorhizobium sp., assembly GCF_005063415.1. Lineage (GTDB taxonomy): Bacteria > Pseudomonadota > Alphaproteobacteria > Rhizobiales > Rhizobiaceae > Mesorhizobium. The sequence goes on along the minus strand of NZ_SUEG01000040.1, from coordinate 17,939 downwards.
AGCAGTTCCGCGAGGATCCGGGCATCATGGCCGGCACCTCGAAGCCGAACTATGCGCGCGCCGTCGATCTTCTGACCAAGGCAGCGATCCGGGAGATGATCGTTCCGTCATTGCTGCCGGTGCTGGCACCGCTGGTGGTCTATTTCGGCGTCCTCCTGATCTCCGGTTCGAAGGCATCCGCCTTTGCCGCGCTCGGCGCCTCGCTGCTCGGCGTCATCGTCAACGGCCTGTTCGTTGCCATCTCGATGACCTCCGGCGGCGGTGCCTGGGACAACGCCAAGAAGTCGTTCGAAGACGGTTTCGTCGACAAGGACGGCCTCAAGCACCTCAAGGGCTCCGAAGCGCACAAGGCCTCGGTGACCGGCGACACGGTGGGTGATCCCTACAAGGATACTGCTGGGCCGGCGGTCAACCCGGCGATCAAGATCACCAATATCGTCGCGCTGCTGTTGCTGGCCGTGCTCGCGCACGGCTAAGCTCAGCCGCTACGACTCAAGACAAAACCCGCGGGATCGCTCCCGCGGGTTTTTCATTGCCTGAGATGTGCCGCTTACAGGGAAGCGAAAGGAACGAAAGCCGATACCGCCGGGGTGGATCAGGTGCCGCCGAGCGTGCTGCCGCCGCTGGCGCCGGGAACACCAGGCGCCAGCTTGCTGGCACCACTGATGATCTGGCTGAGGAAGTTCTGGTCCTTGCCGCCGGTCGGCGTGGTGCGCGAGATGAAGTCGAACACCTTGCCGTCCTTCAGGCCATAATTGGCGATCTGGGTGACGCGCCCGTCATCGCCAAAATAGACCGCCAGCACATGCTGGTCGACCAGCCGCGGCTTGTCGAAGGCGACATAGCGCTTGCGCGTCTGCGAAATGTAATAAAAGGCCTCGTTGTCGAAGGTCGCCTTCGTCGAGGGAGTGCCGAGCGCCAGCAGCACCTGTTCGCGGCTTGAGCCGACCGGCACCAGGTCGATCGCCTGCTGGTCGATGACGTAGCCTTGCGTCAGCGTCTCGCTCGGATTGAGATCGCCGATCATCTTGGACGAATTGCAGGCGGAAAGCGCCGCAGCGATCACCAGCAGCGAAACCGCACCGCCGGGCCTGGGCAGGAAAGTCGACTTGAATTTCAGCGCGCGCAACTACAACTCCATAAGCTGGCCGCAACTTGCGCTGGGCCGCAAAACCGGTAAACCAGCTTGCTTGCCGATGCAACAAGGCCACTTCAACAAACGGTCCCGGGAGACCACCCTCAAATGTTCCAGCGCCTCTTTGGCCGCGAACGACATGCCAACCGCGCCATCACCGAGGCGCTTTACGCACAAATCGTGGCGGCGGCGCGGCAAACGGTGTTTTATTCCGCCTGGAACGTGCCGGACACGCCGCTCGGCCGCTTCGAGATGCTGTCGTTGCACATGTTCCTGTTCCAGCACCGGTTGCGCGGCGAGGGTGGTGCTGCGGCAGAGGTTGCGCAGGTGCTGATCGACGAGTTCTTCATGGATGTCGAACATTCGTTGCGGGAATTGGGCATTGGCGACGTCGGCGTGCCGAAGCGCATGCGGAAACTGGCGAAGATGTTCTATGGCCGCACCGCCGCCTATGACGATGCGCTGCAACGAAATGACCATTATGCACTTGCCGCCGCCCTTGCCCGCAATGTCAGGCCCGACGCCGGCGCCTGGCCGCAAGCGTCGCAACTGGCACTCTATGCCGCCGATGCGTCAAGGCAACTCACGGAACAGCTGACCGAATCTATTGTTTCCGGCACGGTGGCATTTCCCGTGGCCAACTCTGAGCGACGGCGGGCCGAGTGAAGGCGACGAAGTGGAGGCGAAGATGAAACATCCTGATTCCCACAGCCCAGTGTCATTCCTGGCAAATGTCGCCCGGCTGCCGCAAAAGGGGCTGCCGGTGGTGATCGATGCCGACGCCGGGCAGCGCGCCCTGCTGGCCGTCGAGCACGAGCTGCTTTCGGTCGAGAACTATCGCGCCGAACTCCTGGTCGAGCCCTGGAAGCGTAACGGGGTGAAAGTCAGCGGCCATGTCGAGGCCGATATAACGCAGGCCTGCATCGTCACCCTCGACCCGGTCGAGGCGCATATCGACGAGCCGGTCGTGGCGCTGTTCCTGCCGGAGCAATCCAAGCTCGGGCGGCAAGGTTTCGACGGCGGCGGTGAGATCCTGCTCGACGCCGAAGGGCCGGATAGCCCGGAAACCTTTTCCGGCGACGCGATCGATGTCGGGGCGCTTGCCGAACAGTTCTTTGGCTTGGCGATCGATCCCTATCCGCGCAAGCCGGGTGTGTCGCTGGAGGCCGCCGGCGATGCCGAGCCTGTGGAGAATGAATTCCAGCAGAAGCTCAGATCACTGCTGGGAAAATCCTGATAGCTGACCCAATTTGAGAAAAGTTGGTTGTGCGGCAGCCCAAAACCGTTATTTTCGCCGAACCTTCGCGAGCCCCGTACCTTGGCAAGCCCGCTGGCCAAGCAACCGTGAGATGAACACCGCGTGATCAGGATTTCCATCGATGCCATGGGCGGCGATCACGGGCCAAGCGTGGTCATCCCGGCGCTCATGACTGTCGCCACCCGCCGTCCGGATATACGCTTCGTCATTTATGGGCGTGAAGAAGTGGTACGGCCCGAACTCGCCAAATTCCCCAAGCTAGCGGAGGTGAGCGAGTTCATCCACTGCGAGATCGCGGTCCGGATGGACGACAAGCCGAGCCAGGCACTGCGCCATGGTCGCTGGAAGTCATCAATGTGGAAAGCCGTCGAGGCGGTCAAGGCAGGCACTGCCGACGTCTGCATCTCGGCCGGCAATACCGGCGCGCTGATGGCAATGTCCAGATTCTGCCTTCGCACCATGGCGACCATCGACCGCCCGGCAATCGCGGCGCTCTGGCCGACCTTGCGCGGCGAAAGCGTGGTGCTGGACGTTGGCGCCACCATTGGCGCGGATGCGCATCAACTGGTTGATTTTGCCATTCTTGGCACCGGCATGGCGCGCTCGGTTTTCGGCATCGAACGGCCGAGTGTCGGGCTGCTCAATGTCGGCGTCGAGGAGATCAAGGGCCAGGAGGAGGTCAAGGAGGCGGGCCGTATGCTGCGCGAGGCCAACATGGCCTCGATGAACTACCATGGCTTTGTCGAGGGTGACGACATCGGCAAGGGCAGTGTCGACGTCGTCGTTACCGAAGGATTTGCCGGCAATATCGCGCTCAAGACGGCGGAAGGCACGGTCAGGCAGATCGCCGGCTATCTGCGCGCGGCGATGAACCGGACGCTGATGGCCAGGATCGGCTATATCTTCGCCAAGTCCGCCTTCGATCGCCTGCGCGAGAAGATGGATGTCGGCCGTTCCAATGGCGGCGTCTTCCTCGGATTGAACGGCATCGTGGTGAAAAGCCATGGCGGGGCTGATTCGGATGGCTTCGCGGCGGCGATCGAGCTTGGCTACGACATGGTGCGCAACAATCTGCTTGACCGCATCGAAGCCGATCTCGACCTGTTCCATGCCCGCAATCCGAATGCCCAGACAGTCCGGAAATCCGACGTCGTCATCGACGCAAAGGAATAGGAAAGAGCATTGATCAGATCAGTCGTGCGCGGCACGGGCGCCGCGCTGCCCCGCCGCATTATGAAGAATGCCGATTTCGAAGGCATGGTCGAGACGTCGGACGAGTGGATCGTCCAGCGCACCGGTATTCGCCAGCGCCACATCGCGGCCGACGACGAGACGACGGCCTCGCTGGGCGAGGCGGCAGCGCGCGCAGCCCTCGACAGCGCCGGCCTGACGGCTGACGACATCGACCTGATCGTGCTGGCGACCTCAACGCCCAACAACACCTTTCCCGCGACCGCGGTCGAGATCCAGAACCGGCTCGGCATGCACCACGGTTTTGCCTTCGACCTGCAGGCGGTCTGCTCCGGCTTCGTCTATGCAGTGGCGACCGCCGACCTCTATATCCGCGGCGGCTTGGCCAGACGGGTGCTGGTGATCGGCTCGGAAACGTTTTCGCGCATTCTCGACTGGAACGACCGCTCGACCTGCGTTTTGTTCGGCGACGGCGCCGGCGCGATGGTGCTGGAAGCAGACACGGGGGCAGGCGGCATCGCCGACCGAGGCGTTCTGGCGGCCAGCCTGCGCTCCGACGGCATCCACAAGGACAAGCTTTTCGTCGACGGTGGGCCGTCGACCACCGGAACGGTCGGGCACCTCAGGATGGAAGGCCGCGAAGTGTTCAAGCATGCGGTCGGCATGATCACCGACGTCATCGAGGCGACGTTCGCACAGGCCGGCATCAGCGCCGCCGATCTCGACTGGTTCGTGCCGCATCAAGCCAATAAACGAATTATTGACGCTTCGGCCAAAAAGCTCGGGATAGAGGAGCGGAAGGTGGTGGTGACCGTCGATTTGCACGGTAATACCTCGGCTGCTTCCGTGCCGCTGGCACTGTCCGCGGCCGTCGCCGACGGTCGCATCAAAAAGGGTGACCTAGTACTGCTTGAGGCGATGGGCGGCGGATTCACCTGGGGCGCCGTCCTGCTCCGCTGGTAAGTGCCGAACTATCGGGTTCGGGTCCTTGACCTTGACGGATCAATTACTTAGGTTCTGCCGTTGCTTGTATCGATTTATGTTTTTGAGCTGATGGGACGGTTCGTATGGGGGGAAAGACACTTACGCGCGCCGACCTCGCCGAAGCCGTTTACCGCAAGGTTGGGCTGTCGCGTACTGAATCGGCCGAGCTTGTCGAGGCGGTGCTGAATGAGATCTGCGAGGCGATCGTTCGCGGCGAGACGGTGAAGCTGTCGTCCTTCGCGACCTTCCACGTCCGCTCCAAAAACGAGCGCATCGGGCGCAATCCCAAGACCGGTGAGGAAGTGCCGATCCTGCCGCGCCGGGTTATGACCTTCAAGTCGTCGAACGTGCTGAAGAACCGTATCCTGCGCTCCCATCAAAACAGCAAAGCCAAGGGCAGCAAGTAGACGCCCGATCCACTTTGCCGAGAATCATGCTCCAGACTTCGGTTGAAAAACGAACCCTGCTTTTGCGCCGGGCTTGAATATTGTTTCATAAACCGCTGAAATAAGATGCGATTCGGTAGGCCGGATCGGTATTTGGGTGTGATCCGCTCCGGCGGGACGGAAAGCTGCTCGCCTTGTTAAGCGTGATGTCGCCCGAACCCGGTTCCCGCCTTTCGCGATCATGCTCTAGCGTGAGGATTCGCCCATGGACAAGAGCCCTGATGCCTTCCGCACCATCAGCGAGGTTGCGGAGGATCTGGATTTGCCGCAGCACGTGCTGCGCTTCTGGGAGACGCGTTTCAACCAGATCAAGCCGATGAAGCGCGGCGGCGGCCGCCGCTACTACCGTCCGCAGGACGTCGAACTGATCAAGGGTATTCGCCATATGCTCTACGATCAGGGCTATACGATCAAGGGCGTGCAGAAGCTGTTGCGCGAGAACGGCAACCAGTTTCTGATCGCCCTCGGCAGTGGCGACATGGCGGCGGTCGAGGCGATCTCGCAGCGCCGACAGGCTGACACGGTACCGCTGACGCAAGCGGCGCAGCCGCGCGGCCCGGACGACGAAATGCTGGTCGGCCAGCCGAGGGTGAAACCCAGCCGTCGTTTTTTCGGCATCGGCAAGACCGACGAGGAAGGTCCGGTTCCGCCGGACACGTCAAAACTTTCCCGTGACAATCGCGCATTGCTGCAGGAGGCGCTGTTCGATCTACTTGAATGCAAGCGCCTGCTCGATCAGGTTCGCTAGAGCCCGCCGGGCTGACCGGAACGGTCTTCAGGGTCATGCGTTAGGCTTCCTTCTACAGATGAAGGAAGCACGTCATGGCATCGCTTTCGAGCATCTCCGACACCGATCTGAACAAGCAGGTCGCGGCCTTGACCAAGGAACTGGCCACCTTGAAGAAAGCCGTGTTAAAGCAGGGCGGCGCCCTTTACGAAGACGGGCGCGATACCGCGTCGGATTATTATTCGGATATCACTGAGCGCCTCGGCGACGCCTTGCCGGCAATCAGAAGGCAAGGCCGGGCGATCGAGAAGACCGCCCGAGATCATCCGGCGACGGCGGCCGCTGTCGGGCTGGTTCTGGTCGGGCTGGTCGCCAGTCTGTTCCTCGGCGGCCGGCAGCAACAAGCACCGCGAGGGCGTTCAAGATCGGCACGTTGAGATAAGCAAATGGCGGTGGTCAGCGGACCGCCGCCATTTTTCGCCGACACGGAAAGCCCGGCAAGCGCGCCGCCTTGATCAAGGACCAGAACGCCTGATTGCCGGTTGTTCGCCCGAGGATGTTTTCAGTACTTCTTCGCCACAACCTTGTGATGGTGGCGGTAATGGTGGTGGACGCGGTGATGGTAGTGATGGCGGTGATGCTTCTTGACGGTGGTGTGCATCGTCGTTGCATTCGCGCTGCTTGCGCCGATGATCGGCATTGAGAGGGCAAGTGCGATTGCAAATCCAAGGGCGGAGAGAAGAGGCTTATTCATGAGATCGTTTCCTTTTTGCGCAGGCGGAATTTGAGCGTCACTGATTCAGGTCGGTGACTCGAGCGCTGCGGTTGGGACCATCGCCTTGGAGTTTTTCGGCAGTTTTTCCGGCCTGTAGAATTTTGTTTCCGAACTGTGTTTGCTGACGATCCGGCCAGATGTCAGCTCGCCGGGCATCCGCCATTCATTCCGGCGTCGGTTCACGATGCCGTGACGCTATCTTTGATGCTTGGCAAATCACCGGCGAGCGGGCATTCTCCCGATCGTCTCAGGCAACAACATGATTTGATCTAACTCTTTCATCCCACGGAGTTGCCAATGCCCCAAATAGCAAAACGCGAACCTTACTCCGAACTGGCGGCGAGCGCGGTTACGCCTGAACGCAGTGCCGTCCGAACCGCCCGGGAAGCCCGTGGATACAGCATCGAAGAGCTGTCCCTGGCGTGCGGGCTGGCAGCCTATGAGATCGCCGACATTGAAAGCGGCAAGGATGCCGATCCTTCGAAACGTCGGCGTATTGCCTCCGCGCTTCAACTTCCGGAAAGCGCTCTGTTTGACGAAGCCGTGTTGCCTGCCAAAAGGCGATCCGTGTCGTAGCGGCGTACCATGCTTTTATCCCACGAGCTCGCCATGGGTCGCCCTGGCGGGCTTCGTTTTTCTGGCCACCTAGTGGACTTGCCGGCCGCCACGGCGACGCCAGACGGAAATTGCTGAAGATGAGCCTCGAATCCGTTCGCGCCTTCTTCGCCGCCCACGCGCCCGACATTGACGTCATCGTCACGGAGGCAAGCTCGGCGACGGTGCCTCTGGCCGCCGAAGCGCATGGCGTCGCGCCGGCGCAGATTGCCAAGACGATCTGCTTGCGCGCCGGCGACCAGACGATGCTGATCGTGGCCGGCGGGGTCTCCAGGCTGGACAACCGCAAGTTCAAGGACCGGTTCGGCGGCAAGGCGCGAATGCTGGATGCCGAGCAGGTGTTCGCCGCGACCGGTCATCCCGTCGGCGGCGTATGTCCGTTCGGCCTGCCATCACCGCTGCCGGTCTATTGCGACGTCTCGCTGCGCGCCTTTGACGAAGTCGTCCCCGCCGCAGGCGCAACCAACGCCGCCGTGCGGCTCAGCCCGCAACGCATGGCGGAACTCGTTGGCGCCGAATGGGTGGATGTTTGCCAGTAGCCATTTATCCGGGGCGTGGGACCGCTGAGCGTTACCGCTATTCGGTCTTCTGTGCTTCTTCTTTCTTGATCGTCTGAGCGTCCGTGGCAGTCGACATATCGGCCTTCTCGACGCTCGCTGTCCTCGTCTGCGTGTCGACCGATGCCTGGACCTTGGAATGCGCGGGGCAATCCGCAGAGGCAGCTGATATGGACATGGTCAGTGCCGCGGCTGTTGCGAGGAATGTCTTCATGATCATTCTCCTCTTTCGTTCGATGGGTAAAGTTAGCCCGTCTGGCACCGACCGCAAAATCACATTTGTTCACACGCGCTCTTGCGTGTACGGAAGCCTACGCTGGACCATCAATTCAAATGGTTGCGCGGATAGCCGCTTGCCGTATCAAAGCCCACTGGCTCCGGCCGGAGGATTGGCGTTAAAAATCTCGCCGCTCAGAGCCAGTCTCAAATCTTCGGCGCTGAGCTGACCACTTTCGAATAAATCCATCACCCTGCGGCCGAGCACTTCTCTGCCTGGATCGCCGTCAGCGAGGCCTAGTTCACGGAATCGGGCATCAAGTGCTTTGGTCAACATGGTCAGCTCGGCAGGACAGGTAGCTCCTTGAAGCGACATTGCATCTCTCCCGAAAAGGGCGAAAGGGCGTGTCATCTTCGAAGCGTCCGCTCGCCCTTACAACTGCGGACGACGGCAATTCAACTAGAGCCAATCTTTTTCTAACTCAACATTCGAACGTATTAAAAACGCCGCCCGCGCTCAAATGTGAGGATCCCGCTACAATACGGTATGGCCGTCCGAATAGCGGTTGTCCTCGCGCTTCTTTTCGCCTTCGCCTACGGTTTCGCAAAACTCGTGGAACATTATGGCAGGGTTGGCGACAGGTCCTCTCCGTGTGAAGAATTGCCCTATCCTGATTGTCCTGACCAAAAAGCTCCTCCCCGGGAAGAAACTAAGCCTTGAGCGCGCGCCTGTTCAGGCCAGGCCAGCCGCCGGCGTTGTACTAGCCCTTTCCAACCGACGGTTGGTGGACGCATTGCAGCTGATGCGCCTAGTGTTCACCACGATCCGCGCGCACCGGGCATGCCCAACCCCCGAGTCACCCCTGCCTGATGCAAGGCGCCTGATCGAGTCCCGCCGTTCTGGCATGTGCGGCGGGACCTTTTATTGAAGGTGGAACACGGGCTCACGGTGAAGGTTGGCAAACCCTACCTAGCCACTACCGCGCGGTTTCTCGGCGGGCTTTTGGCTAGACTTCAGCCTCCGTGCCTCGCGCACGAGTGATGCGTGATCAATTCCAATCATTTCGATGAGATCGCGCGCCTGCGCCTCCGTTATGCCGGTCTCATCGGCGAGCAGCCGCGCATGAAGATACTTGATACGCTCGCAGTCGGTCTCGTCCTCGCCCATTGGTGACAATCACCTTTTTTAGCAATCAGCTTTCGCTTCGCCGAGGTGCATTCGTGCTCTTTCCTGGCGGATCTCCCTTGCCGTCCGATCGGCTCCGGCCGGCCGCCCGCCGGAGGGCCTTGGTGGCTTCCGCAACGCCCGCGCGGTCGTTGTCATTGGCCCGGATCAGTTCGGGGACCTCGTTCCACGGCGATGCCATTCTGCCGCGCGAAATGCTCCATGTCGTAGTCCTGGCTGGACCCCAGGCGGTCTCGGTCGCGTGTGCTCTTGTCGTCGGCCATGTGGTCCTCCTGGTGGAGCTTCGGATCAATGGCAACGTGGGCAAGCAGCTTTCGTTGCGGCATCAACGCGGAAATGGTTGTGTTCGCTCTGGCTAATATAGTCTTCGTACCTAGGACTCTCCTATGTGCGTAAAATTGTAAGTACCGGCGCCGGCCGCCTCTTGTCGGCCGCGATCAGCCGACTGAGGGACCGCATGATCTCCCCACGTCGAGCCGGCCTCGGTCATGCAATCGGTGATCGTCTGAAAGCCGGGCGCCATCGCCTCCTGGCCCAGTCAGCGCAACATCAAGGCCGCCGAAACCGCGTCCGCGGCCCATCGGCTGGGCGGTGCCATGCGGCTACTGTCCGGATAGCCAGTTTGGGGGAAACTGGCTAAACCTTTGGATTTTAATGGTCGGAGTGGCCGGATTCGAACCGACGACCCCTTGACCCCCAGTCAAGTGCGCTACCGGGCTGCGCTACACTCCGGACCGGTCGCGATGTATCGTGATAGACCGGCTCCGGTCAACCGAATTCGGCTGTTGTCCTGCCTGAAGCAACAGCAACGGGGATTGCCGGTCGCCGCGTGGCCCGCAACTGCCACTGGTGGCGGTATTCGAGCGCGATGGCACCCCAGATCAGGCCGAGCAGCAGGTAGACATGGCGCCAGTGGTCGATGTCGATGAAGGTGCCGAGCCCGATATTGCCGATGAAGGCGACATAGGCGCATAGCAGATAAGGCTGCCAGGGCCGGTCGCGCAGCAGAATGCGGAAGCCGGCGGCGATCGTCCAGCACGTCAGCGTCAGGAACGACACGAAGCCGAGCCAGCCGTAATCCATCAGCATCTTCAGCCAGATGTCGTGCGTGTCCTCGCCGAACATCTTGCCGAAGACGAGCGGGCCGATGCCGAACGGATGCTCCAGTGCCATCTGAAAGCCGATCGTGTAGCGGGCGAAGCGGCCGAGGCGGGCGGTGTCGTAGCTTTGTTCGAGCTGTGCGCGGTTCGAGAACATCTCCGCGACGCCTGGCAGTTGCAGGATGACGATCATCGCGATGATCAGCAGTCCGACGGCGGCGATGGTCATGACGATGACGCGCAGCCTGAACTTGCCGCTGGCGCTCTGCAGGAACAAGGCACCGGTCAGCAGGATCGCCGAAACGGCGAACATGCCCCAGGCGCCGCGCGAAAAGGAAAAGAAGATGCCGGCGGTGATGATCAGCAGCGGCACCGCCAATAGCGGCATGCGCGCGACAGAGCCGGTAAGCAGCAGATAGAGCAGGTAGATGCCCGGCAGCACCAGGAAAGGCCCGAACACGTTCGGGTCCTGGAAGGCGCCGGCGGCGCGGTCGTATTTGGTGAAGATCTCCGCTCCTGGAAAGGCATGGAAATAGCCGGCTATGCCGACCAGCGAAGTCAGCACCGCCGACACCACGTAGGCGACGAAGATCACCCGGTAGAGACTGGGCTGGACGGCCGTTACCGAAGCGAAGAAAACCGCGGTTAAGGCCAGGAACAGCGAGACGGCGAGATAGAGCGGCGTGCCGGCGAGGTCCGACATCTGCGTCATCGAGATCATACCGCCGATGTTCATGATAACCAGCAGCACCAGTAACGGCACCGCCGCGCGCTGTATGCGCATGCCGAACAAGGGCCACACCACGATCAGCCCGATCATATAGAGGTCGTACGGCGCCGGCTCGGCAATGACGAAGCCGGACAGGAAGACGCCGAGGAAAACCGCCCCCGACGCAATCAGTGCAATCAGCTTGGCGTTGACCGCCGCCGCCGGCAATTCATAGGCCGTCGCGTTCAATACGCGTTTTCCGTATTGAGCAGACGGATCGGCGTCAGGAACAGGATTCTGAGGTCGAACAGGAGCGACCAGTTCTCGATGTAATAGAGGTCGTATTCCGTCCGCATGCGAATCTTCTCGTTGGTGTCCATCTCGCCGCGCCAGCCATTGATCTGCGCCCAGCCGGTAACGCCCGGCTTGACCTTGTGGCGGGCGAAATAGCCGTCCACCACCTCGTTGTAGAGGAGGTTGTGCGACTGCGCGGCAATGGCGTGTGGGCGCGGCCCGACCAGTGACAGCGAACCGAACAGCGAATTGAAGAACTGCGGCAATTCGTCGATCGAGGTCTTGCGGATGAACCGGCCGACGCGGGTCACGCGCGGATCGTTCTTGGTCACGGTCTGCTTCGCCGTCGGGTCCGCCTTGTCGGTGTACATCGACCGGAACTTGTAGACCTCAATGATCTCGTTGTTGAAGCCGTGCCGTTTCTGGTGGAACAGCACCGGACCCTTGCTGTCGAGTTTGATCGCGATCGCGGTCGCCAGCATCACCGGCGAGAACACGATGATGCCGATGATCGAAAAGACAATGTCGAAGGCGCGCTTGGCGACCGAATCCCAGTCGTTGATCGGCTTGTCGAAGATATCGAGCATCGGCACCGAGCCGATGTAGGAATAGGCGCGCGGCCTGAACTGAAGCGCGTTTGAATGCGCCGATAGCCGGATGTCGACCGGCAGCACCCACAGCTTCTTCAGTAACTGCAGCACGCGCGATTCGGCGGTCAGCGGCAGCGACACGATCAGCATGTCGATGCGCGCGATGCGGGCAAATTCGATGAGTTCGGAAATTGTGCCGAGCTTGGGATAACCGGCGACAACCGGCGGCGACCGCTTGTCGCCGCGGTCGTCGAAGATGCCGCAAATGCGAATGTCGTTATAGGGCTGCTTTTCGACCGAGCGGATCAGTACCTCTGCCGCCTTGCCGCCGCCGACGATGACGGCGCGGCGCTCCATCCGCCCGTCGCGCGCCCATCGCCGAATCAGCTTCGACATCACCAGGCGGAGACCCAGTACCAGCACGAAACCGACGATGAACCACGTGCCGAAGAGCAGGCGCGAATAGTCTTCCGACATTTTCATGGTGAAGGCGGTGAGCGCCATCAAGGCGAAGGTTCCGGCCCAGACCAGCAGGAGCCGGCTGAAATTGGCGATCGGCCGCATTAGCGCGACGATCTGGTAGCAGTCGGTGACGTCGAGCAGAACGACCGCGAGGAACGAGGTGGCGGCGATCGTCAGTGAGTATTGCCAGGCAAGATAGTTGAAAAAGCCGACGTAATAGAAATAGACGGCAAGACCTGACACCAACAGCAGCGCGAATTCCACCATGCGCAGGACGCCGCTCACCATGATCGGCGACATCGTATCGCGCCGGTATTGCGAGGCGACCTGGCGGGCGACGTCGTTCATGCCGCCGGCCTTGTTGTTCTCGGCAGGGGCGTCGAATTTGCGCACCGCGTCTAGCGAAAAACGGCGCGCGGGGTCGATTTCGTTCATGGGGCGTCCGTAGGTTTCCCTCACGTGAATAGCAAAAGAGAGCTAAGAAACCCTTGAAACAACAGATGGCTTTGGAGACGCTTTCACCGAGGGCGTTTTGCAGCCGAGTGGAACCAGTTGCTCTATTGTTTGAGCGCGGCGAAATAAGCTTTTTCGATTTCAGCGGCCATTACATCGGCGCCGAAGCGTGCCTTGAGGTTGGCGGCGCCGGGCATCAGGCCCTTGTAGGCGTCGAGATCGGCCAGTGCAGTGCTTATCTTGTCGCCAAGTTCGCGTGGGTCGGGCCGGATCAGGGAAGGTGAGCCGGTGTCGAAGATTTCCGGTATGCCCCCGACCGAGGTCGCGATGATCGGCTTGCCGGCGGCGAGTGCTTCCAGAACGATGTAGGGCATGGCTTCCGCACGCGAGGGAACGACGACCAGCTTGGCCAGCGCGAAGGCGAGCCGGGCTGGCATCGGCGGTAGGAAGCCGACGTCCAGGCCGCGCTGATTCACCTGGGCGCGATAGCGCGGCAGGTCGTCGCCATCGCCGACCATCAGCGCCTTCAATGGGCGGCCGAGCCCCGTTGCGGCTATCCCCAGCGCATCGATGAAGATGTCCGGGCCTTTGAGGTCTCGCATCATGCCGATATAGAGGAGGTCAACCGCATTGTGCTCGGTCCGCACCGGCTCGAACTCGGCGGCGCGCAGGCCGTTGTGGACGAGAGCGTTCGGAATGGGCGGCTCGCCGACCTTCCTGCGATAAGTCCGCCGCTCATAATCGGAAACAAACAACAGGCAATCGGTGAAGCGAGCCATGAAGCGCTCGAGCGCGAAGAACAGCTTCCCCATGGCGGTGGTCTCGTCATAGTGGAGCGAGCCGCCATGCGGCGAATAAAGGCGGGCTACGCGAGACCTGGATACCCGCAACAATGAGCCGAACAGACGGGCATAGGCGCCACCTTTGGCGCCATGCCCGTGCAGCACGTCCGGCCGCAATTCTTTTATGATCCTATAGGTGCGCCGGGCCGAGGCGAGATCGCCCGGCCCGACATGCCGCTGCATCGGGGTGCGGTGAATGCCGAGCGCCAGGCTGCCTTTCATCTGTTCGAACAGCCGTTCCTCGAAATCGCCGCCCGTCGTCGAATCGCAGACAATGCCGACGGCATGGCCGGCGGCGACCTGAGCCTCGGTCAGGTCGCGCACGTGCCGGAAGATGCCTCCGACCGGTGAGCGAAAGCAGTGGACGATCCTGAGTGTGTCCGCCACTTGGTCAGCACATCAAAACAGGCGTTCGCGAACATAGACTGTATCGCCGGGCAACAGCGGATCGGAGGTCACCACGCGTCCAGTTATCACCTTGCCGTTGATGTCGCGGGTAATGTCGACGCTTTCCTGGTTGGCGCGCGGCGTGAACCCGCCGGCGATGGCGACGGCTTTCTGCACGGTCAGGCCTGGAACATAGGAATACTGCCCCGCCGCACCCACTTCACCCATGACGAAGATCGGCCGGTAGCGATCGATTTCGACCGAAACATCGGGATCCCGCAAATAACCCTGGCGCAGTTTCTCGGCGATCTCGCCCTCGAGCTGCTGGGCCGTGTGGCCGCGCGCCGGCACGTTGCCGACGAGCGGCAGCGAGAGATAGCCGGACTGGTCGACGCTGTAGGTATTGGTCAGTCCTTCCTGCTCGAACACGGTTACGCGGACACGGTCGCCGGCGCCGAGGCGATAGGGCTGGTCGAGAACTTCATGGAATGCGGCCGGCGTCGGCCGGTAGCTGGAGCAGCCCGAAAGCATCGATACGGCAAGCAGCGCGCGGAAAAGGGGAGCAGTGCTTTTCATGAGCGGACACGTACCTTTGAATAGCCGGCGACTCTGCGGCAAACCTTAACGATCGAGCTCGGTTATCATCCTGTTAGGGTTAATGGCCGGTAAAGGCGCGCGGCCGATCCAGGCCGGATCGACAATTGCAGATGGTTTTCAGCCTCTTGTTTGCGGCTTGTTAGTAGAGCCTAACAGGTTCTTACCGCGATATTAACGGCTGAGTTACCATAGTTGTTTACGGTGCATGCTGACTCAGTACCGGAGCAGGGATGCATGTCCGTTCAATCCGCGGCCGCAGATGTCGACGTCGATCTCAGGCAGCTTTTCGCCAGCCTGGCGCGAAACTGGCTGCGCATCCTTGTCGTCGCGCTGGTTGTAACCGGCCTGGCCTTTGCGCTCGCCTGGCTTGCAACGCCCGAATACAAGGCGGCAGCCAAGCTGGAAATCGGGCCTCGAGAATCGGAGTTCACTCGGCCAGCCGGTACCAACGGCAACGAGCGGTCGATTCCCGACGAAGAGGCTGTGGCCACCGAGGTCCAGATAATTTCGTCCCCTGACATCCTCAAACAGGTGGCGGCGAAGCTCAACCTGGCGAAATTGCCCGAATTCGACGAGGCGCTGAAGATGTCGGCGCTGAGCCGCACCCTTGTCCTCGTTGGCTTGAAAAGCGATCCCTTCGAGATCCCGCTGGAAGAGCGCGTGCTGGACGCAATGCATGAGAAGCTCAACGTCTATGGCGTCGAAAAAACCCGCGCGATAGCAATCGAGTTCTCGTCGGAGGATCCAAAGCTTGCCGCCGCGATCCCGAACGCCATTGCAAACGCCTATATCGCCTCCAAGGGCAACGCCAAGCTCGAATCGAATTCCGCCGCCACCGACTTTCTGGCGCCGGAAATCGCGGATCTGCAGAATCGGGTGAAGGAGGCGGAAGCCAAGGTTGCCGCATTCCGTGCCCAGTCCGATCTTTTGATGGGCGGCAACAATTCGGTGCTTGCCACTCAGCAGCTGTCCGAATTGTCGAGCGAACTGTCACGGGTCCGCGCCAACCGCGCTTCGGCGGAAGCGACCGCCGACAGCGTGCGCAGGGCGTTGCGTAATGGCGGCTCGCTGGATGCCGTTCCGGAGGTGTTGTCTTCCGAACTGATCCAGCGCCTGCGCGAGCGGCAAGTCGAACTCAAGAACAACATCGCCGACCTTTCCACCACCTTGCTCGACAACCATCCGCGCATCCGCGCGCTGAAGTCGCAGCTCGCCGATCTCGACCGCCAGATCCGCAACGAAGCGGAAAAGACCATGAGCGGTCTGATGGCGCAGGCCGAGACGGCGAAGGCGCGAGAGGCTCAACTCATGGCCGACGTCAACACGCTGAAGGCGGCGTCCGCCCGCGCAGGCGAAGAGCAGGTGGAACTCGATGCGCTGCAGCGTGATGCCGCGACCAAGCGCCAGCAGCTCGATCTCTATTCGTCCAGCTATCTCCAGGCGGCCGCACGCAAGGATCGCAACTACCTGCCCGTCGACGCTCGCGTATTTTCGGAGGCCCAGGTGCCGGCCGAACCCTATTTCCCCAAGATTGGTCCGATTGTCAGTGCGGCCTTTGTCGGCTCGTTGCTCATCATGGCGATCGTCACGCTGCTGCAGGAACTGTTTTCCGGCCGCGCCATGCGTCCGGCCGCCGGTGCCCATTTCGAGCGCATCGAGCAGGTTGCGATGCCGGCTGTCCAGGCCGAACGCGTAATGGCCGAGCCCGCCCCGCCGGTTGCCCGGGCTGAACCGGCAGCCGCCGAGATCGATGAGGCCGACGACGACAAGATTATCGAAACCAAAATGGAGCCGGAACCCGTCGCGGTGGCGGAAGCGGCTGCCGAGAAAATCGAACCGGAGTACTCTGAAATGGCTGCTGGAGACATTGAACCGGCACGTTCTATTCTCGGCGAGGTCGACATCGACAAGGCCGCGGAAAAACTGATCGCCACCGGTGCCGCCCGCGCCATATTCGTGTCGCCAGAAGGCGACGAGGCGGCCGCCTCGGCGGTGCTGGTGGCGCGCGCAGTTTCCGACGCCGGGCTACGCGTGCTGCTGCTTGATCTCACCGCTTCGGGTGCCGCCTCGCGGCCGATGCTGGACAGCGGGCTGTTTCCGGGCATCACGGATCTGCTCGCCTCGCAAGCGCAGTTCAGCGATGTGATCCACCCCGATCTCTATTCGGACTGCCACGTTATTCCCGTCGGCACAGCCGATCCGGTCCGCGCCATGCGCGCCGCCGACCGGCTGCCGATCATCATGCAGTCGCTGACCACCGCCTATGATCTGGTCGTGGTCGAATGCGGACCGGCCGACGCGCAAGGCATCAGCCGCCTGGTGGGCGAGGGGACCGAGGTCTTGCTCTCCATGCTTGAGCCGGACGACGAGGTGACGCAGGCCGCGGTCGCGCTCATCGAGAGTGGCTATCCCGACCTGACGCTAGTCACGCCCATCGGCCATGTGGCGCCGGGGCCAATGCCGGGACGGCGCTCGGCCGCCTGAGGCAGTTTTCTAAAATCGAAATCAGCTGTCGTCTTCGCCTGCGGCCGGTGCTGTCCGCCCCACGGCCTTGCGGCGCAGCAGTTTGGTCAGCTTCCAGACCATTGGGCTGTGCTTGATGAATGCCTTCAGGCTTGCGCCGTGCCTGAGCACAAGCGCCAGCCCCCGACCCTTCAGCGTCAGCGGAACCAGCACCTCGAAATGCTGCGTTTCGACATCGCACCACAATCGCTTGTAGGGTTCGTCACCGACCGAGAAATCATAGATTTCGAAACCCGCCTCGCAGGCTTCCTGGATGTTCTCGAAGAACAGGAAGTCGCCCGGGCTGGTGTGTGCGAGGTCGTCCTCGGCGATGGCCCCGAATTCGCAGATCAGCCGCTTGCCCGAGCGGCTCGATCCGGTGACAGCACGGAGCTTGCCGGCGACTTCCAGCCCATGCAGGACGAAGGACCGATCTTCCTCTTGAAGCGCGTCGGTAAACAGCGAGCGGAAAAAAGCGCGCACCTCCGCTTCACCGAAAACATTGGCGATACCCATCTTGCGAAAGCGGAATTCCTTCATCTCGAAAAAAGCATCGAGCAGCATGTGCACCTCGTCCGCAGTCTTCGCCTCGATGCGACGATAGCTGCCGACGGCCTCGAACTTGCGCGCCCGCGAGCGATGTTTCTTGCGCCTGCGCTTGCCGCTCACGCGGGTGAGCAGTGCATCAAATCCTCCTACAAGACTGGCGGCCAGCGACAGATTGGGGCTCGAAAAATGCGGCAAGGCGGAGAGCGGGTTGGCAACGCCGTCGAGATCGGGCAGCAGCCGCTCCAGCGCGACAAGATCGATGTCGCGCCGCGCCTTGGCAATCGCAGCCAGCATCGAGCGGATCGCCGCGCTATCGGCATTCGCCAGCCATTGCGGGTCGGCGGCGGCAAAATTGCCGTTGGCA
>NZ_SUEG01000408.1 GCF_005063415.1 Mesorhizobium sp. | reverse complement strand
GCCCCGGCCCCGGCCCCGGCACCAGCACCGGCCCCTCAGTAATCAGACTGCTGATTTAATATATGAACGGCCCGCTGAAAGGCGGGCCGTTTTGTTTTAGGAGCAGTCGTCGATGGCTTCGTCATCCCGGGGCGGAGCGGTTGCCAGCCGATGTGAAGAGGCACTCGATTCTGGTTCGCCGGAACACTGGCGCTAGGTAACGGCATGGATCCCAGGGTCTCCGCGACGTCGCTTCGCTCCTGCTCCGCCCTGGG
>NZ_SUEG01000407.1 GCF_005063415.1 Mesorhizobium sp. | reverse complement strand
CCAGGACATCACAGACCAGGCCGTGTGTGGACAGAAAGCCCTCCAGGCGCGTTGGGGCATCGCCTCCCACGAGATCCAACTCGAGCGTGAATGCCTCGCCGCCCGCCTCCCTAACCTCAGACGCCGCGGCGGCCAAACCCTCGGGCGAGCGGGCAACCAGCACAACCGCACCGCGCTCCCTTGCAGCGACGCTCGCAATCGCCCGGCCAATTCCACCCGAGCCGCCAATCACGACGATAGCTGGCCGGAATTCAC
>NZ_SUEG01000406.1 GCF_005063415.1 Mesorhizobium sp. | reverse complement strand
GCTGTTCATCGTCCTGTGGGCGACGATGTTCTTCGGCGGCTTGGCAATGGCGTTCCTGCCGCCGATCTTCGGCACGAAACTCTCGCCGGGCGTGTACAAATGGCTGGGCATGACGTTCCGCTACGGCCGTGGGCCAGGTTCGTCACCCTCCGGTCGCGGGGGCTGGACGTCGGGGACCTCGTCCGGCAGTGGCTGGTCGTCTGGAAGTTCCGGCAGCGGTTGGTCGTCCGGAAGTTCCGGCGGCGGGTTTTCAGGCGGCG
>NZ_SUEG01000405.1 GCF_005063415.1 Mesorhizobium sp. | reverse complement strand
CCGCGCGGGTCGCGATCGTGCGTCCCGATCTTGTTTCCAAGCTCGTACTGCTGACCGCCAACTCCGTATCACCAGCGTTTGGGGACGACCGTGACGATGCTTGGATGCAGGCTTGCCGGCAGGGTTACGACTATTCGGGACCGATGCCGAGCGAAGAGGAATACATCGCCGAGTGGCGGAAAGATTGCCGCGGCTACGGCCAGGATGTGGAAGACGCCAAGCGAGAGGCCTATCGGCGAGCTGCAGCACGCGGACAATGGCAGATATTCCAAA
>NZ_SUEG01000404.1 GCF_005063415.1 Mesorhizobium sp. | reverse complement strand
CGGGGGTGGGCATGACCTGTCTTCCGCCGTCGGAAGTCTCCCAGTTACCGCCGCCAAAGGCCTGATAGACCGGAACGATGTTGTTAGCCGGGATGCCGGATTTCACCGCTGCAGCCACGGCTCGATCGATCATGTCATAGTCGACCGTGTCCGTTCCCGTGCGCACCGGATAGGGGTCTATTCCAAAATAGTCGATATGCGTGTTGGCCGGATTGTAGGTATTCGTAAAATCCGGATTGGTCGGGGATCCCATGTTCATCATGGTGATGAAGGTCT
>NZ_SUEG01000403.1 GCF_005063415.1 Mesorhizobium sp. | reverse complement strand
GCCCGTTAAAGAGGTGGCGGCGCGGTCGCCTTTCGGGCTGATCTCCCGGATCGAGAATGGACTTCCCATTGGGGCGCTCGAGCGCGTTGCGCATCTTCTGGCGCCCGGCGATGCTCAGTTCAAATACCGGCTGATTCCCAAGGCGACCTATGAGCGGCGCAAGGCGGTACATCGTCTCTCGTCGGACGAGGGCACACGATTGGCCCGCGTTGCGCGCGTCTGGGGTCTTGCTGTCGATGTCTGGCAGAACGAAGAGGAAGCGCGCGATTTCTTGTTTCGGC
>NZ_SUEG01000402.1 GCF_005063415.1 Mesorhizobium sp. | reverse complement strand
CAACCCAGCCGTTGCGCCAGCAGGGCGTCGGCGAGCCAGGCTCCAAGAGCGCGCCCCAAGCCGTGGCGCTCGGCGGTCGCGATGGCGCCGGTCATCATTCCGACCGTCCGGTCACTGGCGGAGAGCTGTCTGAGATCGTTCGTCAGGTCGCTCGCGCTCTCGTCATTGCGCGCCAGACCGAGTTCATTCAGCACCGAACCGATGCTTGCCTCCGTCAGCAGCTCTTCCGCCGGCCGCGCCGCCAGCCGGCGCCAGGCGAGCAGCAAAAGACCGCCCGGCCCAACG
>NZ_SUEG01000401.1 GCF_005063415.1 Mesorhizobium sp. | reverse complement strand
CCCGCCGCTGCGGACGCGCCGCACGAGCTCGCCGACATAGCGTTCGGTCCGGCGCCGCCGCCACAGCGCCAGCATGGTCGACGGCCCGATGCCGCCCGCGTTCTCGACCATGCCGCTGAGCTCGCGGCAGAGTTCGGCGCGATCCTTGTCGGCGGGGATGCCGGCCCAATCCGCTGCCGCCTGGGTCAGGACGAGGTTAACGGCGTCGAACAGGACGATCTCGTCACGCCGCTGCCAGTCTTCCAGCTGGTCGAGCCAGGCGCGACGAAAGGTCGCGCGGAGCCGC
>NZ_SUEG01000400.1 GCF_005063415.1 Mesorhizobium sp. | reverse complement strand
GACGACGACACGCCGCGCAGCGTCAGCGGCAGTTCGAAATCGGCGGCGGCGGCAAACGCCGCGGTGACGCCTGGAACCACTTCGTAGGCGACGCCGGCATCGCGAAGTGCCGCCATCTCCTCGCCGGCCCGGCCGAACACCAGCGGGTCGCCGGACTTCAGCCGCACGACGCGCTTGCCGGCATTGCCAAGCTCGACCAGCAGCGCATTGATTTCGGCCTGGCTCTTGGAATGGCAGCCCTTGCGCTTGCCGACCGGCAGGCGCTCGGCATCGCGGCGGCCCATGGC
>NZ_SUEG01000399.1 GCF_005063415.1 Mesorhizobium sp. | reverse complement strand
GGGGGGGAGCCGATCCAGTCGGTGGCATGGCCATCGCGCCCGATCGTTGCCGGCGGCCAGCATGTCGTCGTCGTCGGCGGCGGCGACACTGCCTCCGACTGCGTCGGCACCGCCTTCCGCCAGGGCGCGGTGCGCGTCACCCAGCTCGACATCCGGCCGCAGCCGCCGGAAAAGGAAGACAAGCTGTCGGTCTGGCCATACTGGGCGACCAAGATGCGCACGTCATCCTCGCAGGCCGAAGGCGCCGAGCGCGAATTCCAGGTGGCGACGCTTGAATTCATCGGCGAAAACGGCCAGCTG